>JBJTSM010000148.1:0-10093 GCA_046076685.1 Planctomycetia bacterium
ACTGCCCAGGAAGATCTCTCGACTCGTCACGCTCGGCTGCGTGCCGTCGGTGGTGTTGGGAGCTCTCTCGGACACGACCCCCGATCTGCTCGTGGCCACACTTCTGACGGTGTACATCGGTGTCGTCGTGGCCGAGGGCTATCCGCGGTCGAACGCGGAGGCGGCGACCGCGGGCGCCGTGGGAGGGCTTGCCTACCTTGCCAAGGCCTATGCGTTTCCATTCTTCCTGCTCCACTTCTGCGTGCTGAGCTGCTGGCTCGTAGCCCGCTGCTGGAAAAAGCCCGGGGCGGTTTTTCGGGTGGCGGTCGCCGCGTGTGTCGGGTTGCTCGCGTTCGGCGCCGTTGCGGGCCCCTGGGTGGCGGTCGTGAGCCGGGCTTACGGCCGGTTGACGATCGGCACGACGGCCGCCTACCAGGCGGGGCTGACCGTCGGTCAGGGGAATCTGACGCGCATGCGTGGGCTGGTGCCGCCCCCGAATCCGTCCGCCGTGAGCGCCTGGGAGGATCCCACCGCGGGGCTCAAGCTGGGGGCGGCTACCGGACGCCCCGACACCCCGCCGGCGACTCGGTAGCCGCCCCGGTAGCAGCCGCCGGTCGCGGCTTTCGAGCAGTCATGCAGAGCATTCTCCACAACATGGGGCAGCTGGTTTCGGTGCTGCTGCGGTTTTCCGTGCTCTCGCCGCTGATCCTGCTCGGTCTCGCCACCTTGATCGCGGCGCGGTCTAGCAGACCCCTCCGCGACCGGGCGCTGGTGCTGCTCGGCACGATCCTCGTCTATCCGTCCGGCTACCTGCTGATCTTCCTCGTGCCCCGCTATCTCTGGCTCCTGACGTTTCTCCTCGCCGCCTCGGCCGGCCTGCTCGCGATGTCGCCATGGTGGCCGACACGGCCGACCGTGAGAGCGGTGCTGGCCGCGACGATGCTGGCCTCATTCGCGGCGTGGCCGTGCTGGGTCATCGCCCGCTCGGGCAACGATGTCCTCGAGGAGACGCCCGCGATCGCGGCCCAACTGGCCCCGGACATTCCGCCGGGAACACGGATCGCCTCCGACTCGGAATGGGGGATCAGCAACAGCATCGCCTACCACCTGCGGTGCCGGTATCATGGCATGGCTTCGGCAGGCATGCCTGCCGACGAGGAGGCCGGCCTGCTCGCCGAGCAGAAGGTCGGCGTGTTCTTCGTCTGGGGCGATCCGGGCCGCCACGCCGTGCTGCGGACTGCGCGACCGTTAGCGACCCTCGCGGTGGGCTCGCGACCGCTGCGGGTATTTCTGCTGGGGCCGCCTTCCGCGGACGGCCGCAAGCCGACGAGCGAAACGAACCCATGAACATCGCCGTCATCACCCAGCCCGACTCGGCCGTCATCCCGGCGAACATCGCGCTCCTCGCCCGGGCCGAGGGCGTGCGGGTGCGGGCGATCGTGCTCCTCGAGGGCGCAGGCGCGGTCGTCAACCGCCGGGGATCCTTCGTGCGGGGATTCGGTGTCTGGCAGTGTGCCCGGCTGGCCGTGCGGCTCGTCGGCCGCCGCCTATCCGCCGCCGTCCGCAGGCTCGTCGGCCTGCCGCTTGCGGAGGGGGAGGGTCTTTCCGTGCCCGCGGTCGCCCGCCGGCTCGGCGTGCCCTGCCTGCATGGCACCGACCCCAACGATTCGCGGCTGCTCGACCAGCTCGCGTCGCTCGACCTCGATCTCGTCGTCTCGTTCTCGGCTCCGGTCGTCTTCCGCGAGCGGCTGCTCGGGCTGCCGCGGCGGGGCTGCATCAACCTGCACTGCTCGCTCCTCCCTCGCTACGCCGGGCTGCTGCCGAGCTTTTGGACGCTCTACCACGGCGAGGCCGAGACCGGCGCGACCGTCCATTTCATGGATACGCAGATCGACAATGGCGGCATCCTCGGGCAGGAACGGGTGCCGATCGCCCCCGGGGCCACGATGCTCGACATGATCCGCACGACGAAGCGGATCGGAGGCGAACTGATGGTGCGGGTGGTGCGGCAGGTTGCCGATGGCACCGCAGTCGTCCGTGAGAACCGCGTGGCGGAGGGGTCGTACTTCGGCTGGCCCACCGTCGACGACATGCGGCGATTCCGGCGGCGGGGAGGGCGGTTGGCATGACGCGATGGGCCGTTCTCAGCATGGACGTCGAAGACTGGTATCACCTCGACTATTTCCAGGGGGCCGCCCACGACCGGTCGGGGAGCATGCTGGACGGGCTCGATGTCTACCTCGACCTGCTGGAGGGGCATAGGATCCGCACGACCTTTTTCGTTCTCGGCGAACTGGCCGAGCCGCTGGGAACGCAACTGCGGGCGATGGTGGATGCCGGCCATGAGATCGCGTCGCACGGCATGGCCCACAAGCGGCCGCTCCTGATGTCGCCCGGGGAGTTCGCGGCGGACCTGCGGCAGAGCAAGGCCGCCCTCGAGGCGGTCGTGCAGCGGAACGTGGAGGGCTTCCGGGCCCCGTGCTTCAGCCTGGATCGCACGCGGTTGGAGGAGGTGCGGAAGGCCGGTTATGCCTACGACTCCAGCCGCATCGACTTCACCGGCCACCCGCTCTACGGCAGCCTCGACCTCGACGGATTTGGGGCGGTGTCGTCCGGGCACTTTCGGCAACAGGGTTTTCACGAGTTCGAGGTGAGCACGCTGCCGCTGTTCGGCAAGCGGCTGCCGATCTCGGGGGGCGGCTACCTGCGCATCGCTCCGTGGGCGGCCATGCGGCCGCTCGTGCAGACGCATCTCTCCCGGCATCCGCTCTACGTGCTCTACATCCATCCGTTCGAGCTCTCTCGGCGGCCCAATCCTGCGGCGCTCGCCGGACTTTCCTATCCGCAGCGGCTGCGTTTTTCGGTCGGCCGGGCCGGCGTGGCCCGCAAGCTCGACCGGCTCGTGGGATTGCTGCGTCGCAACGGGTTTTCCTTCACCACGTTCCGGGAGCTCCGGCAGCGGGCCGACGGCGTCGCATGAGGGTGCTTCTCACCGGCGGCTCGGGGTTCGTCGGTTCGGCGGCCGTCATGGCGCTGCGGGCCCGCGGCCACGAGGTGGCGACGATCGGCCGGCGGGCGGGTGTCGATGCGGCCGTCTGCGACCTCGGCGATCCGCCGGCGGTGCGCGACGCCGTGCGGGGCCTGGCCGAGGCGGGCCCCTGCGACGCCGTGGTGCATCTGGCGGCGCGGGCCCACGGCTTCCGCGGCCTCTCGCTCGACGACCTGCGTCGGGCGAACGTCGCCACCACGCGGGCCCTGCTCGATGCCCTGTCGGCAGCAGGGCTCACGAACCGGGTGCGGTTCGTGCTCGCGTCGTCGGTCGCGGTCTATGACCTGCTCGACACCGCGACGCCCGATCCACGGATGGCGCCGTATGCCGCGTCGAAGCTCGAGGCCGAGGAGATCGTGCGTGCCGAGCCGTTCCCGCGCTTAAGCGTGCTGCGGTTCGCGCCGATCTACGATCGCGAGCACCTCGTCGATGTTGCCAAGCGGGTTTACCTGCCGGGCACGCGGCTCAAGGTGCGGCTCATTCCGCCGCCGTCGCACGGCCTCTGCAGACTCGACCGGGCGGTGGCGGCCGTCGTGGAGGCGGTCGAGGCTCCGGCAGCGCCGCGCGTCTGCGTGGCCGACATCGCCGACCCGATGCCGAACAGCCAGCACGAACTCGCGTCGTGGTTTCCGGGGCCGGCGGTGCCGGTGCCGACGGCGTTGCTCGGGCTCATGGCGGGCGGGCTTGCGTGGTGTGGCCGGCCCGGTCGCCGCGTCGCGGCGAGCATCCGGAAGTTCGCCGGATATCCTGTCCTTCATCGTGGCGCTCGCAGGTCTCGTGAACTCGCCGCGGCAAGTGAGCAGGGCAATCACGGGCGCATCGTTTGAAATCCGAGGCGACGGGCCTTTTCATTCTGCCCTTCAAGACGCAGGCGAGGCCGTCGGAGATGAAGCAAGAGATGCCAGTGGCTTTGCGGCCTCGACGAACACGCTGTCCGGCCACCTCTCCCGTAGGTCGAGGGAACCAGGCTCGCCGATCGTGGTAACACCCGGGGGGACCACCTGCGCATCGCTGAAACCGTGTTGCGTAAGTTGGTGACATAAGGAAGGGCCGTCGTACATCCACTTGTGTGTACTGGGATGGCCAAACAGAATCAGCTGCGCCACGCCACGACGCGAGGACAGTTTTTCCCATATCTCGCACAGCAACGTGGCTCGGAGGAACTCGTCTGCATCACCCGTACGGATGTATTCCTCGGCCTTCCGCCGCAGGTCTGGGACGGCAAGCCGAATCACGCCGCCAGGCCGCAAAACACGAAAGGTCTCGCGAAGAAAAGTAGCGGCATCCCGCTTGAGCAAGTGTTCGAACAGGTGACAGCTGTAGACCACCGCGGCCGAGTTGGATGGCAGAGGCAGGCGACGAGCAACGTTGGCGTACTGAATTGCATGATTCCGGGCAAATTGCATGAAGTCAAAATTATGCCTGTCGATCAGCCTGAGATGGAACAGCAGCTTGCCGAGTGCCGGGTATCGGCCGAGCCAGACGCCCGGTGAGCCGTCAAAGTTGAGGTAGCCTTCGATGATTTTTCTGCCGCAACCGATATGGATTCGCGTTCCGTGTTCGCTCATAAGGTCTCCGGATTATGAAAAAGCCCTCACAGCTAAGCGCTCGCCGGTAATCAACTGCTTCTGCTCCCTTGCCCGCTGTCCTGATCGACGCCGCGGGCGGCTCTCAGTGCGAAGGTGAATGGTGGGGCAGCCGGAGGATGAACGCCGCGATCTCCGTGGCCACGCTGCGCCATGTCACTCCCTGCACGACGGCACGCGACCTGGCTCCGAGGGCGGCGCGGTCCGCCGCGGGCAGGGCGATCGTGTGCTCGATGCACCGGGCGAGCCCAGCCGGCGTCTCGTCGGTGAGCACCACGAGCCGGTCGCCATAATGCTCCGCGACGTCCGAGGTGGCGGTGGAGATGATCGGACGTCCGGCCGCCAGGTATTCCATTAGCTTCGACGGGAAGTTGTAACGGTTCTCGATCAGCCGGGAGGGCCGCGGATTGACGAGCACGGCCGCCTGCTGCAGCAGCTCGCCATAACGCTCGTCGGAGAGGAATCCGAGAAACTTGATCCGTGGATCGGTGGCCGCCAGTCGCTCGATCCGGTCTTGGAGCAGCCCGCGGCCGCTGATCCAGAACTGGAGCGTCGGATCCTGCACGAACGGGATCGCGTCGAGCAGCAGGTTCACGCCGGCGGCGTCGGAGAGGGCACCGGCGAAGTAGACGGCGCGGGCGGCCGGCTCCGGGGGTGGTTGCGGAAGATCGAGCAGCCAGGAGGCGGGCGGCCTGACCATCCGCATCGATGGCTTGCCCTGTCTGAATCGCGACGTGGTATGAGACGAAAACACGATGGTGCCAGGTGAGAGCCGCACCATGCAACTCTGCAGCCAGTTTCTCAGCCACGTCACGGGCCTCTGGCCGGCCTGTGCCGTCGTCAGATCGGCCACGATCGTGGCGACCGGTATCCGATACCACCAGCCTGCCAGAAGGGCGGGGGCCGTGAACCGGGAGAGGGGATTGGCGACGAGGATCGCGTCGGGCCGGCCGTCGGGCCAGCGGCCGAGCAGACGTCGAGTCAGAGACCAGACCTGCGTGATGATCTGGAGCGGGCCCAAGGCGAAGGAAGGCAGCTGCTCGATGACCACGCCGTCCTCGACGACGTCGCGTTTGAAGAGCCGCCGGTGGGGGCGGGCCCTGAAGGCCGAGCAACCGGGAAGGCTGAGCCCGGTCAACCGCATGCCGCCGACCTCCCGCAAGGCGTGCATCAGCTCCAACTGCGTCGTATTGTGCGCCGCCGACGCCCACGGATTCCTGGCGCAGTCCTCGGCGGGCTGCATGGCGCCCACGAATGCCAGATGTCTCACGGATTCGTTCACGAGATGGCGAAGCTTGGGGGGCGTGGCGATCGCGGCGGCGTTCCGGGCGGTCGGAGCCACCCTGTACGATGATGATTGTATCGGTCGTCGTCGCGGCTGTGCCACAGGCCGTTGCTCCGCCCTCGTCCGGCCGGAGGCGCGCCCAGGAAGGTTTGTGCCGGCGATGCTTTCTGTGACGGCCAAAAAAGACGATGCCTGATTCCCATGGACATGCGGCGGAGGGTGGCGGGCGATCGGCCTATCTGCCGGTTCTCGACGCTCTGCGGGCGATCGGCGTCTCGATCCTGTGTGCTTGGGCGAGCTACGTGCTCGTTGAAACGCCGCTCCGCGGCAGACTGGGGCGGCCGTCGGCGGGTCTCATCACCTACGGCGCGTTCGTCGTCGGCGCCATCGCCCTGTGCACGCTCGGGTACGGGATTCGTCTGCATTACAACCTCAATGGTACGGTCGCCTCGGTGCGGCGGGGTGGGACGAGATATGGCGACGGCAGGCCGGTGACCGTGTTGGCCGGAGACAGTACGGCATGCATGTTCGCGACCACGGTGCGCGATATCTGCCAGGAGAGGAGGTCGCAGATGGTCATGGCGGCAGTACCGGCCATGGATCCACTGCCTCTGCCGAGGGATCGCGGCGAAAGCCTCTGGTCGCTGTGGGAGCCGATCCTGTCCCGCGAGCGGCCCGCCTGCGTGGTCCTCTCGGCCGCCTGGACCCGGGTCTTGAAGACTGCAGAGGATCGTCGACGACTCGCGCGGTGCGTCGAGGCGATGTTGGGCGATGCGGATCGGGTGATCCTCCTCATCGAGCCGCCGATCCTGCCGGTCGAGGCGACGAGGGCGGGGATAAGAAAAGGCTGCCGTCCGCCGTTTCGTGAACATGACGATGACAGGAAACGGCGGCTCGAGGCGAACGGCATCGTGCGAGGCCTCGCGTCGGAACGCGTACGGGTGATCGACCTTGATCGGCACTTGCTCGACGAGTCGGGGTCGATTCGCAGATGGGACTCACATGGCAACGACCTTTTCGTGGATCGGACGCACGTGTCGGCTGCGGCGGCAAATCTGTTCGCAGCGGACATCCGGAAGGAGATGTTTGCGACGCCGGAGGTGGTTCAGCGTGACGAAACAACGTCCGTTCGCCCCGGTGAGCCGACGGCCGTACGGTAGATGTCTGCGTATTGGCGACCGACGACGGTGGCATCCCAAAGGCGGCAGGCCCGGTCGCGGGCGGCGGGCCCGAGCCTCGCGACGGTGGAGTCCATTCCGAGCACCCAGGCGATGCCTGCGGCGAGGTCCGGCACGTCAAAGGGCCTGGCGAGGTAGCCTGTTTCGCGGTGGGCGACGATATCCGCCGGGCCGCCGGCATCAAACGCCACGACCGGCGTGCCGCAGGTATGGGCTTCCGACGCGGTTTGGCCGAAGGCTTCGAGGCGAGAGGGCACGACCACCGCGTCGGCGGAGCTGTAGAGCAACCGGAGCCGCTCGTCGGCATGGACATACCCCGTATGTCGCACGGGAAATCCCAGGGGAGCCTCGCTCGCTGGTGCCAGTTGCCCGAAGACCACGAGTTCCAGGCCGGCGATCCGGCCCTGTAGGAGTCGGAGGGCGGCGCGAAGCAGGTCGAAGCCTTTTCTCGGATCCTCGTCGCCTCCCAACGCGCCGAAGAGCAGGATCTTTGCCTCCGGGGGGAGGTCGAGCCGTCGGCGTGCCAGCCGTCGATCGACCGGCGACCAGACCGTGGTGTCGATGGGGTTGGGGATCACCGCGACGGGCCAGTCATGCATCAGGGCGCTCCGTGCGACGCAATCGGCGAGCCAGCGACTGGGCGTGACGACCTGCATCGGCCTGCGCCAGTGCCGTCGCTTCCGATTCCATGTCCAGCGGTCGAGGTCGAAGCCCGCATCACCCGTGGGTCGATTCACGCGAGTGTAGCCGTCTCTCCAGCGGAAGTCGTCGGTGTAGTGCTCCGCGCCGCAGAAGGCCCACATGTCGTGCAGGGTCCAGACCACGGGTTTCGACAGCCGCCCGATGTCGGCGATCGACATCATCTCACCGTTGACCCAATGCAGGTGCATGATATCGGCTTCCGAGGCGTTCAGGCGGGGAGCCCAGCGAGATGGGATGCAGGCGGGGGAACGCAGGCCGGGGCGGGGCGATTGCAGGAGCATGCGCCACGGCGAAGCGAGCAACCGTCGCGATCTCGCCAGCAGCCTTCCTGCCGCAGTGGCCGGGCCGACGACCGCAGGGTCGGGCACGCCGGGGCGGTTCACCAGTAGCGTCGACTCGCACCCCACGAGCCTGATGGCGTCGTGGATCCGTCGCGCCGCACGGGCGGCACCACCGATGGTCTCGGAATCGTTGAGTTGCACGACTTTCATGATGTTCACGCATCATCGGGATCGGGACCATGCTAGGATACACGTCCTCGTGCGATTTCAGAGACATCCCCCGGACGGCCTCCATGAAGACCGTTAGCACCCCCCCCACCCAGAGTGCTTCTGCCGCGCCGGTCGCGAGGGAGATCGTGCTGCCGCCGCAGTATCGCGTATTGCCCACGAGCGTTCCGTTCTTCGTCCCGGGGTTCGAAAAACAACGCTATCCGCAATGCTATACGTTCGCTCCGGAGCCGATCACGTGTGATGCATGGTTCGATCGGTTCGCCGGCCGCGTGCTGCAGGGCGTGGGTAGGGCCTACCTGCCCGTCTGCCGTATGAGCGACGGGGAGTTTCTGCTGCTGTTCGGCCACCAACCGCCGAGCATACGGCTGCGGCCGATGCGACGATTACGGATTTGGCTGTCACAGGCACGCGCGAGGCTGCGGGAGCGGTTTGTGGGATTTCAGGCCCAGACGGCACCGGGCGTGTCGTCGGGGGCCATGACGCATGCCGAGCGGCGGGTGTTCGTGCCGACGCTCTCGGAGCGTTACCTCGAGATCGCCGAGGACGGAGTTTTGGCGATGCATCTCGGCTACGCCCCCAGCCCGTTTCAGGAGCATTTCTTCCCGGCGATACGAACATGGCTCGAACGGAATGCCGTGACGCTCACCTTGGATAATTATGTGCCGTTTTACTTCGTCTACGGCCTGCTGCGCGGTCCGATGTTTCCTTCCCTTGTCGGTGGCCGGAGGGTGTTGATCGTCCACTCGGCCACGGGCGACAAGCGGGAAGCGATCACGCGGTCGATCCAGGCGGCAAACCCGCGGGGGATCGAGTGGCTCACGATTTCCCCGAGCCGTTCCTTTGCCGACCGGCTGGATCTGTCGCGGCTCGCCGACCAGCCCGACCTGTGCCTGCTCGGCGGTGGCGTCGGCAAATCGGCGCTGTTTCCGCAACTCAAGCCCCTCGGGATTCCCTGCATCGACGCCGGTTTCTCGTTCGAAGTCTGGGCCGATCCGGAAAAGCAGAGGGATCGCCCCTACATGACGCCTGACGATTCGTTCGATCCTGCGCGGGTGCGGTTCGGGACGGCCGCCGAACGGCGGCAGATGCGGGCCTGAGCCGAGGTATTGAGCCGGCGACGTCGAACTCGATCGCCGGGGCGGGTGAGTCGGTCGGCGTGGTAGAGTGCCACCATGACATCCGTCGTCGGCAATTCGGGATTCCGCGGTGAACCGGGGGAGGGTGCCGTGTCGCCGGCAGGGCGGGTCGACACGTCCCTCGTGCTCTGCCTCGCCTGCGGTCTGATCGTCAATTCGCACCTGGAGCGGTTTTGGCCACGCTCCTATCTGGCGTTCGACGGGCTTCTCGGCAACAGCCTCTTCTACCTGTTGTCGGGCTTCGGGATCGGTTCCAGCCTCTCGACGCGTTCGCAGCGGTTCGGCCCGTACCTCGCCCGCCGACTGGCCCGGATCTATCCGGCGGTGTTCGTCACCGGACTGGTGTTCCTTGCCATCGCGGGCGGACATAAGCACGTGAACGTCGACGGTGGTTCGCCGTGGACGGCTCACGACTTGTTTCGGCAGTTCGTCTGGCCGACCCCGTTCACCTACGTGCGGAATGTCATCGCCATCTACGTGATCGGCTACTGCGTGGCTCTGCCTCGGTCGGCTCGCTTCCTCGGCGCGAGCGTCGCCGTTGCGATCGGCATCTTCCTCGTGGCCTGCTTCCGCGACTGCCGGCTGCTGGGGACCGACGCCCGATTGAATCTGGGAGGCGTGCCGACGGGCGTCTACGATGCCTTCGACATCGCGTTGTTTCTCTGC
>JBJTSM010000149.1:0-13445 GCA_046076685.1 Planctomycetia bacterium
ATTTCACGGTGGTCGCCACGGCCCCGGCAAGTTGGGATCCGGCGCTCAAGCGGTTTTATGACCGGATGCCGCTCGACCGCACGGGCCATGCCGTGATGGGGCTCTACACCCGCGGCGGCACCGTCTTCACCTGCGGCTCGACCGACTGGGCTCACGGGCTCAACGGCAAGAACCCGACCGTCGAACGGATCACCCGCAACATCCTCGACCGGCTCGGCAAGTAGGCCCGCCCCGATCGCACGAGCGACGGCTGTGGCGAGCGGACGGAGCATCACAGTCAGTTGTGAATCCCCCTGATGTCGTGAGCGGCGTCCCTCGTTTGCTCTACGGGCTTCGCGGCAGTCATTCTTCGCTGATCAATTCGTCGTCGACGAGTTCGGCGGCCGAGGGGTCGGGCACGTTGAAATAGGTCGCCTCGCCGGCCGGGTCGGGAAACTCCGTGAGCGTCAGCCGCAGGTCGGGCCTCGCGTGCGGATACCATGCGCCCGGCCTCCAGGCCTCGATCGTGCAGGCCACGCCCTGCGGCCGCGTGGCGTCGTCGGGCAGCGGCCCCTTGATCGAGTCGGGCTTGATCGTGAGGAGCCGCGGGTCGATGGCGGCCTGCGCGGCCGCGGCCGCACCGGCCGGGGCGCCGGCGTCGGCATCGACCCCGAGCGGCGCGATGCCCGAGCGGGCGAGGCAAAACACCCGCGGGCCGCGCATCACCGCCACCCGGCCGGCCTGCCCGCGGCGGCCCTTCACGAGCCGCCACTCCATCGGCAGATCGAGCACCACGCGATCGCCGGCCTGCCACCGCCGCGCGATTGCATGAAAACCGTCGTCGCCCCGCGGCGCCGGCTCCGGCGGGCCGTCGTTCACCCGGACCGTCGCGCCGCCGCACCACCGCGGGATCCGCAGCCGCAGCGCAAGCTCCACGGGCTGCGCAGGGTCGACGGCCACGACGACGCGTCCCGACGTGGGGTAATCGGTCTCCTGTCGGATCGCCACGGCCACACCGCGCACGTCGACGCTCGTCCGCGACTCGGTGTAGAGGTTCACCGCGACGCCGCCGTCGGCCCCGCGGTAATAGACGAAGCCGGGCAGTTCGGCGACGATCCGCCGATAGTTGCAGGGGCAGCAGTAGGTGTCGACCTGGTAATAGGTTCTCGGGCCATCGAATGGGGTGTAGTAGCGGAGCCGCCGGCCGTCGGGCGATTGGGCGGCGAAAAGCGCGTTGTGGATCGACCGCTCCATCACGTCGCCCGAGCGGCCGAGCCCATCCCGGCGGAGGCAATCGTCCATGAGCCTGATCATGCAGCCGGTGGCGCAGGTCTCACCCAGATTGACCGTGCCCTGCTGCGTGTCGTGCCAGCATTCGTGATCGCCGCAGCCGCCCGTGATCACCATGCCCTCTTTCGCCAGCAGGAATTCGACCGCCGTGTCGAGCTGCCGCCGCAGACCGCCGTGCTGTGAGGCCACCGCGGGATCGATGCGCTCGAGAAATGCCTGGGCCATCGCATGATCGATGAACGCGTAGGCATGGCCATCGATCTTCCCCCAACGCCCGGTCACGATCGGGAGATTCCAGGCGGGCAGCCTCCGATCGGTGACGACGAAGTCGCGATAGGCGGCCTTGCCCGTGCACTCGGCGAGCCGCAGGAGCGCCCAGTCGAGGCCGGTGGTGGCGGTGTCGTTGGACACGGTCCCGTCGCCCATGTCGCGGCCCGGATGCCGCCGCATGCCGTCGATCAGCCGGTCGGCGATCCGCGCGGCGGCGTCGAGCGACCGCCGCTCCCCGAACAGCAGAAAGTCGCTCGTGAGGCCGTGGATCAGGTAGGCCGACTCGTGCGGATCCCAGAGCCGCCAGATCCGGTGCTCCTCCGGCATGATGCCGAGGTAGCCGTCGGGCTGCTGGACGGCGATCGCCTCCGCCACGGTGCGGTTCTTGAGGGCGAGCACCCGCTCGTCGCCGGTGTGCTTGGCCATGTGGACGAGGCTGTCGATGAACATGCCCAGGCCGACGAACCCGCCACGGCGGTCGCGCCTGCGAAACGGCGACAGAAAATCACGGTCGACGTCCAGCTTGAGCAGGTTGCCTTGAATCGTGGCGTTGATGCGGCCGCCGATCTCGCCCCCCACCCTCGTCGCCCCCGGCGCGAGGGGCACGAGCCTGTCGGCCGCGACGGCGCTCGACGACAGGATCGCCAAGGCGACCGATGCGGCGATGATGCGGACGGCGAGGGACCAGCCGGATAACCTGCCCATGACGGCCTCTTCTGGGATTCGGTGGTTGGCGATTCGGTGGTTGGCGGAACCGCTCTGGTATGCCTTGGGGCGGCCCGAAAAGGAATGGCCAATCCTGCAGCCGGCATAGCATTTCCTGCGGGTGCCGCGGCATGCGGGGGGCAACGCCGCTGCCGAGAAGCCCGCTGCGGATGCAGAGGGAATACGCGAGCTATCATAATGCGACACAGAAAAGGCACAGAAAAGGGGACGCAGCTCTTTTGTTGTCTCGGTCCGGATGGAACTCGCGCATGATGACTCGCCGCCTGTCGATGCTTCTTCTCCTCGCCTGGTCGTCAGCGGCTGCGGCCGAGTTGGCGATCGTGGCGCCTACGCCGTGGCAGGTGACGCAGCGTGGTACTGCCGTGCGCATGGAAATTTCCGGCAGTGGCCTCCTCGCCGCGGGAGCGAGGGCCGAATACCGGCTGCTGATGGCCGACGTGGGATCGGAGCCGCCGCCGTCGATGCCAGCCGCCGCATCCGTGTGGAGGCCGCTTACGGTCGAGCCCGCCGACTCAGCCGTGCCGGATCGGGCCCGAGCCTTGGTCGAACTGCCGGCGGGCGGGTGGTATCGACTGGAGGTGCGGCTCAAGTCGGCAGTGGGCGCGGCAGAGACGGCCGCGGTCGTCGAGCCCGTCGGCGTGGGAGAGGTGTTTCTCGCCGCCGGACAGTCGTATGCCACCAACACGAACGAAGAGCGGCTCGTCGTGAGGGATGCCCGCCGACGGGTCGCGGCGCTCGACGTCGATACCGGCCGCTGGCAGCTGGCGAACGATCCGCAGCCCGCTCCCGACCGCAGCGATGGTGGATCGATCTGGCCTGCGGTGGGCGACCGCTTGGCCGCCGCGCTCGACATGCCGATCGGGTTCGTGAACGTCGCCTTCGGCGGCACATCGACGCGGAAGTGGGCGCCGGATGGCCCGCTCTCGGCCCGCCTGCACAAGGCCGGCCGGATGGTGGGCCGGTTTCGCGCCGTCCTCTGGCAGCAGGGGGAGTCCGACGTGATCGATGGCACGTCGACCGACGACTACGTGGCCCGCGTCCAGGCGATCCGTGACGCCGCCGTCGCGGCCTGGAATTTCGAGCCCGTGTGGCTGTGTGCCTTTTCGACGCACCACCCGACGGTCTATCAGGATCCAGCAGGTGAGGCCCGTATCCGCGCAGCCATCTCCCGACTGGGCAAACTGCCGGGATTCGGTCTGGGCCCCGACACCGACACGCTGCAGGGCCCCAATCGCGGCGGCCCGGAGTCACGCCGCCATTTCAGCGCGGCCGGTCAGCGCAACGCCGCGGCGCTCTGGGGCGACCTCTTGCTTAGGAAAGCAGCGCCTTGACGACGTGGCCGTGCACGTCGGTGAGGCGGAAGTCGCGGCCCTGGAAGCGGTAGGTGAGCTTCGTGTGGTCGAAGCCGAGCAGGTGCAGGATCGTGGCCTGCAGGTCGTGGATGTGCACCATGTCGCTGGCGATCTTGAAGCCGAGATCGTCGCTCGCCCCGTGCACGTGCCCCCCCTTCACGCCACCGCCGGCCATCCAGATGGAATAGCAGTCGGGATAGTGGTCGCGGCCGAGGATGCCGCTGGCCGCCGTGCGTCCCTCCTGGAACGGGGTCCGGCCAAATTCGCCCGTGCAGAGCACGAGCGTGTCGTCGAGCAGCCCGCGGGCCTCGAGGTCTTCGATGAGCGCCGCCGCCGGCCGGTCGAACGTGGCCGCCTTCTTCGTGAGCCCATCGCGGATGTCCTCGTTTGGCCCCGTGCCGTGGAAATCCCAGCCCCAATCGAAGAGGTGCACGAACCGCACGCCGTCTTCCACGAGCCGCCGCGCGAGCAGGCAGTTGTTGGCGAGGCTCGATTCGCCGGGCTTCGCGCCGTAGGCCTCGAGCACGTGCGTCGGCTCCTTCGAGATGTCCATCACGTCGGGCACGCTGGTCTGCATCCGGTAGGCGAGCTCATACTGCGCGATCCGCGTGACCGTCTCGGGATTGCCCAGTTCGCGGGCCTGCAGTTCGTTCAGGTCTTTGAGGGCGTCGAGCGTCTTGCGGCGCATCGCGCGGCTCATGCCCGGCGGGTCGGAGACGAAGAGCACCGGGTCGCCCTTCGAGCGGCACTGCACGCCCTGGTAGACGCTCGGCAGGAAGCCCGATCCAAAACTGCTCGTGCCGCCGTTGGGCTGCGAGCCCGACGAGATCAGGACGACGAATCCCGGCAGGTCGGCGTTCTCCGTGCCAAGGCCGTAGGTCGCCCAGCTGCCGAGGCTTGGCCGGCCGGCGCGGGGCGAGCCCGTGTAGACCATCAGCTCGGCCGGGGCGTGGTTGAACTGATCGGTGAACATGCTGCGCACGAGGCAGAGCTTGTCGGCGACGCGATGGAGATGCGGGATCGCGTCGGAGAGTTCCATGCCGCTCTCGCCGCATCTCACCCACTTGCGCCGCGTGCCGAGCAGCTTCGGCGTGCCGGTCGTGAAGGCGAACTTTTTCCCGGCGATCGTCTCGGCGGGGCAGTCCTGGCCGTCGCGCTTCGTGAGCTCCGGCTTGTTGTCGTACATGTCGAGATGCGGCGGCGATCCCGTGAGGTGGATCACGATCATCCGCTTCGCCTTGGCCGGCAGCGGCGGCTTCTTCGCCGCCATCGGGTCGGCCATGACCGCCGGGGTCGGGGCGGCATTCGTGGCGCCGAGGAGTTCGTGCATCGCGATCGCGCCGATGCCGCCGGCCATCGACCCGAGCAGGTGGCGACGCGTCGCGAGCAGTTTTGACTCGAGGATCGGATTCATCGGAAAAAGGTGCCAGCCACCAAATCTAGGTAAAACACACAAGCCAGCCACCCAACTTACCCAGATTTGGTGGCTGGCACCTTTTTAGGGACACATGAAGGTTTCGTCGAGATTCAGGATCACGTTGGCCACGGCCGTCCAGGCGGCGAGGTCGGCCATGTCGGCAGGAAAACCACTCGGCACGGGGCCGAGCGGGTCGGTGGCCATCTTCGCGGCGTCGTCGGGGCTCTGCTGGAAATCGGCCTTCGCGTCGGCATGCAGGCCGACGAGCCGGTCGATCTCCGTGGCCGTCGGTCGCCGCGCGAGCACGAGGCGGAAGCCGAGCGACGCCCGGTCGGCGTCGGTCGAGCCCCCCTCCCGCACCATCCGCCGGGCGAGCGCCTGCGCCGCCTCGACATAGGCCGGGTCGTTCATCGTCACGAGCGCCTGCAGCGGAGTATTGGTCCGCGGCCGGCGGATCGTGCAGACCTCGCGCGAGGGCGCGTCAAACGTCACCATCGACGGGTAGGGGTTCGTGCGCCGCCAGGTCGTGTAAAGGGCGCGGCGGTAGCGGTCTTCGCCGGTGCTCGTCTCCCAGTCGACGCGGCCGCCGAAGGCCGCGCTCAGGCCCAGGCTCGGCTGCGGCGGCCGCACGCTCGGCCCCCCCTTCTTCCGCGAGAGCAGGCCCGCCGCGGCGAGCGCCTGGTCGCGGATCACTTCCGCCGAGAGCCGCACCCGCGGCCCGCAGGCGACGAGCCGATTCTCCGGATCGCGGGCCACGAGGTCGGGCGGGCACTTCGAGGTCTGCCGGTAGGCGGCGCTCGTCACGATCAGCCGCTGGATCGCCCGCAGGTTCCAGCCGCTCTCTACCAGTTCGCAGGCCAGCCAGTCGAGCAGTTCCGGATGGCTCGGCAGGTCACCCTGGCTGCCAAACTCCTCGCTCGTCGACACGATGCCGATCCCGAAGAGCCGCTCCCAGATCCGGTTGACGATCACGCGGGCCGTGAGGGGATTGGCCGGATCGACGAGCCACTTCGCGAGCGCGAGCCGATCGATGCGGCCCCCCTCCGCCACCGCGGCATCATTGAATACGTCGGGCACGCCTTCCCGCACCTCGTCGCCGAGGTTCTGCCAGTTGCCGCGGAGCTGGATCTTCGTGATCCGCCGCTTGTCGCCGGCGAGCTCCTCGAGCACCGGAACCGTGACGGCCGGGTTTTCATCGAGCTTCTTCCGCAGGTCGGCCACGATCTTCCGCGCCGGCCGAAATTCCGGCGGCTCGGGCCGATCCTTCGTGGGCGTTTTTTTGAGTTCGGGAATGCCCGCCTCGATCTCGGCGATCTCTTTTTCGAGCGGAGCCCGCGCGTCGTCGATCTCCTTCCATGGCAGCCGCACGAACGGGGATTCGTCCCGGCGGTCGGCGTCGGCCGTGTTGTTCAAGACCGCGTAGAGCTGAAAGTATTCCTTCTGCGAGAGCGGGTCGTATTTATGGTCGTGGCACTGGGCACAGGCGATCGTCGTGCCCATCCAGGTGCTCAGCGTGGTGTTCACGCGATCGATGACGGCGACCGTGCGAAACTCCTCGTCGATCGTGCCCCCTTCGTTGTTGGTGAGCGTGTTGCGGTGGAAGCCGGTGGCCACCTTGTCGTCGAGCGTGGCATCGGGCAGCAGGTCGCCGGCGAGCTGCCGGACCGTGAACTCGTCGAACGGCATGTTGGCGTCGAAGGCACGAACCACCCAGTCGCGCCAGCCCCAGATCGTGCGCGGCGGGTCGTCGGCATATCCGGCGCTGTCGGCATAGCGGGCCAGATCGAGCCACTGCCGCGCCATGTGCTCGCCATAGCCATCGTGGGCCAGCAGCCGATCCACCAGCTTTTTGACCGCGTCGGCCGACGCGTCGGCCACGAACGCCTCGACCTCCGCGGGCGTCGGCGGCAGGCCGGTGAGATCGAGGGCAAGCCGGCGGGCGAGCGTGGCCCGATCGGCTTCGGGCTGCGGCGCGAGCCCTTCGGCTTCGAGCCGGGCGAGGATGAAGCGGTCGATGTCGTTCTTTGGCCAGGCCGTGTGCTTCACCGCCGGCACGGGCGGTCGCTTGGGCGGCACATAGGCCCAGTGGGGCTCGTAGGCCCCGCCGGCCGCGATCCACCGTTTCAGCAGATCGACCTGCTTCTCGGGAAGCCGCTCGCCGGCCTCCGGGGGCGGCATGACGATGTCGGGATCGGTGGACGTGATCCGCGCGATCAGTTCGCTCTCGTCGGGCTTGCCGGGCACGATCGCCGCGTGGCCGCCGAGATCGGCGGTCGCACCCTCGAACGTGTCGAGCCGCAGGCCATCGTCGCCGCCGCCGGCCCGCCCCTCGGGATCGGGCCCGTGGCACCGCACGCAGCGATTGGAGAGGATGCCCTTGATGTCGCGGGTGAACGAGGGGGCGGCGTCGACCGCGAAGCACGCGGCGCAGGAGGCCTGCGCGACGAGCAGGATGCACACGATGGATCGCATGAAACAACTCCTGCGGGGCGACGCGAACACCGCTCGCCAACCCGAATTTGATCGACGTCCTCGCCCCTCCAACTTAATTTCACCCAGGCTTCCCGGGCAATCCGTGCCCCCCAGCCGCCGGAATGCCGTGAAGCCCCTCGCGCAAGCGAGGGAATGTGTGATGCACCACCGTCACCCCATCCGAAGGCACTCGCGGTAGAGCCGGTTGAGCCCGCGGGCGGCTTCGTCGACCGACACCTCGCCACTCACGGCCGCGTGGGCGAGCGGCGTGCCCTCGTCCTGAAACCGCATGTAGCCCGGGAACTTGCCCCGCACGATCGCCGCGTCGAGCGTCGGGAGCGTGTCGCGGAAGAAATCGGCGCTCGCCGCGTTCACGGCCTCGTCGGTCCACGCGGCCCGGTGCCCGGGCTGGCCTCCCGCCTGAAAATAGATGCCTTTCTGGATGTCGGGCGATGCGGTGAAGGCAGCGTAGTCCATGCAGGCCCGCGGGTGCTTCGTGTGCACCGAGACGGCCACGCCCGCGCCGCCGAGCGTCGAGCGGAGCCGCCGGCCGCCGAGCGTGACGAGCCCGCCCGCCTTCAGCACATGCCGCGCGTATCCCGGCCGCGAGTAATTCGAATAGCCGTAGCCGAAGGGGCAGTAGGCGCCGCGGGGGTCGTCGGTCGCGGCCATCCAGTCGGCGGTGCGGATCGGGTTGCGACGGAGGCACTCGGGATCGCAGAGCACGACGAGCCGCCGCAATTCGGCGAGGGCCGCGGCGAGCACGTCGTCGGGGGCGAGGCACTCGTCACGGACGAACGGCTCGGCCCCGAGCGCGTCGCAGAACATGTAGCTCTGCATCAGCATGTCGATCGGGAAGGCGGGCACCGTCACGTGGCCCCGCCGCGCGAGGTCGAGCACGTCGTCCCAGGTCTGCGGCAGCGCGAGGCCATGACGGTCGAGCAGGTCGGGCCGCCAGGTGGCGATCGGCGTGGCCGCATCGGTGGCGAGCGTCCACTGCTTCCCCGCAAACGTGTAGCTCTCGTAGGATCTACCGACGGCGTTGGCCTCCTGGTCGGCGAGAAACTCCCGCGGCAGCCAGTCTTCCATCGGCAGCACGAGCCCCTGCGTGGCGGCCAGCGCCGTGTGGGGATGGTCCATCACGATCAGGTCGAACGCGGCCGCGAGATCGGCCATCGACGCGTCGGCGAAGGCCTGCAGCGACCGCTTCTCCCAGCGGATGGTCACGCCGGGATGGAGTTCCTCGAACCGCTGTGCCGCGGCCACCACCGGCAGGAAGCCGCGGGTGTGGTTCCAGGCGATGCCGCGAAGCTCGATCGGGCCGCTCGTCATGGTTTTACCCGCACTCATAGCGACGCGGTGCGAAAGAGCACCTTCCCGCCCACCCTGATCTCCACGTCCACGAGGTACTTCTGCAGGGCCTTCGTGTCGGGCTCGACGCCGAGACCGGGCCGGTCGGGAACGTGGATCCGCCCCTCGGCATCGGGCTCGAGCCTGGTGGTCGTAAACTCCGCGGCGAGTGCCGCCGGCTCGAAGGGATACTCGCAGATCCAGTCGCTCTCGATCCCCGCATAGGGCTGCAGCGATGCGGAAAGCGCGAGATGGGTCGTGAACGTGTGGTTCACGAACCGCACGTTTTTCTTCACCGCATGGTCGGCCACCACTTTCGCGCTCGTGATGCCGCCGATCCGGCCCGTGTCGATCTGCACGAAGCCGAGGCCCGCGTGGTCGATCATGTTGATGCCCTGGTGCGGGTCGTGGCAGCCCTCGCCACCGGCCATCTTCACGCTGCCGCCGACAGCCGCCAGTCGCGCGTAGGCATCAAGCGCCCCGGAGACGAACGGCTCCTCGAACCAGACCACGCCCGCCGCCTGGAGCGCGGGCAGCCGGGCCGCCGCGGCCTCGACGTCGTCGCCAAACACGGTGCCCGCGTCGATGAGCAGAATCCCGTCGGGGCCGAGGCCGGCGCGGGCCGCTCGCACCTGCTCGGCATCCGCTTCGACCGTGCCGCGTCCATAGGGCCCCCAGCCGAACTTCGCCGCCTTGATGCCGGCGCGGGTGGCCCGCTCACCCTTGGCAAACGTCTCGGCCGGATCGTCGCCGAAGAGCTGCGAGGCGTAGGCCGTCTTTGGAAACGCCTTCTTCACGCCGAGGAGCGCGTAGACCGGCGCCGCCTCCTTCCTGCCGAGCAGATCCCACAGCGCGATGTCGATGCCGGAGAGCGTGTGGTCGGCCTGGAGCAGGTCGAGGCTGTTGGCACGGACGCGGGCCGAGATCCGCGGGATGTCGGCGGCGGAGTCGAGCCGCTGGCCGATCACCGACGCGCTCACCGGCTTGCAGGCGGAGTGCGACATCGGGCAGCACCAGGCCGCGATCGAGGGGAGCGGCGCGGCCTCGCATTCGCCCCAGCCGACGAGGCCGGTGTCGGAGGTCACGCGGACGAGCAGCGCATCCTGGCTGCCGTCGCCGATGTCGCGGACGACCGGCATCGAGAGATAGAAAAAGTCGACGGCTTCGATCTTCATGCGTGGATGGCCTGCGAAAGGTGCCCTTCAGAATCTGTTCGTCAAAACGTGATCGTGAGACCGCCGTCGACCGTGATGACCTGGCCCGTGATGTAGCTTGCATCGGGGCCGGCGAGAAACGCGGCGACGCCGGCGATCTCCTCGGGCCTGCCCGCCCGCTTGAGCGGCAGATGATGGCCATCGACATAGTGGGCGCGGAAGCCGGCCGTCTCGAGCTCGTTGACGCCGTCGATCACGCACATCGGCGTGTCGATGAAGCCGGGCGCGATCGCGTTGGCGAGGATGCCGCTCGAGGCCAGTTCGACGGCGAGCCCGCGGCACCACGCATTGATGGCCGCCTTCGCCATCGCATACGACGACCCCTTCGCCTCGATCCGCGCGGCGTGGATCGACGTGACGTGGATCACGCGGCCGCCCGATCGCATCAGCGGCACCGCCGCCCGCGTCATGAGCACGGCGGCGTCGATCATCGTGTCGAGCGGCCTGCGCCAGTCGTCGAGCGGCGAGCCGATGGCCGCCGCCGGCTGCCACACGCCGGCACAGTGGACGAGCGCATCGAGCCGGCCCCATCGCTCGCGGAGCGTGGCGTCGAGCGTGTCGGCCACACCCGGGGCGCTCGCATCGCCGGCGACCAGCAGGTGGTCGCCGGGGGAGAGTTCTGCGAGAAGCTCGCGGAGGAGCGGCTCCCGGCGGGCGAGCACGCACACATCCCAGCCGTCGGCGGCGAACCGCATGGCCGTGGCCCGGCCGATGCCCGACGATGCTCCAGTGACGATCACTTTCTTCCGCTCGGTCATGCTGTTGCTCCTGCAAAGGCCGCCCGGCGGGGGGCCTGCCCACGCATGCCTGGCCGGCAGCGATACAACGCCCCCCCCATCGGGCCGGCCGGATCGAAGGCGGGCGGCTGGTGGTCGCTCGGCCAGTATTCGCCCGCCGACGTGATGTAGAGATCGGCGAGATCGGGGCCGCCGAAGGCGACGCTGCTGACCTGCTGCGCCGGCACCGCGAGCCGGCGCTCGACGCGGCCGTCGGGATCGTAGCGGAGCACCTCGCCGGCATACCACTGCGCCGACCAGACGAAGCCCTCGGCATCGACGGCGAGCCCGTCGGGCAGACCCTCGGCCGTCGGCACGTCCACAAACACGCGGCGGTTGGCCACGAGCCCCGTGGCCGGATCGACGTCGTATTGAAAAATCTTCCGCGCGATCGTGTCGGTGAAGAAGAGCGTGCGACCGTCGGGGGAGAAGCCGAGGCCGTTGGAGAGCGCGATGCCGTCGTCGAGCACCGTCGCCGTGCCGTCGCCGCGGATCATGAGCAGCCGGCCGTGTCGCTCCATCCCGTCGGCGCCCCAGTGAAACGTGCCGCCGTAGATCGCGCCCGCGGGGCCGACGGTGATGTCGTTGAAGACGAGCTGCTCGCCGTCGTGCGTGGCGATTACCGGCGTCGTGCCGCCCGCATCGTCAAGCAGAACGATGCCCTCTGCACCCGCGATCACGAGCCGGCCGTCGTGGTTGACCGCGACGGCGTTGAGGGGGAGGCCGGAGGCGAGGTGCGTGGTCGAGCGCGTGGCGGGATCGAGTGAGTAGAGTTCGCCCGAAAAATTGTCGACCCAGAGCAGACGGCCGGCGGCGGCGTCCCAGCAGGGGGATTCGCCGTAGCGATTGTGCTCGTCGGCCACGATCTCGAGCGGATGGGAAGAACCGGTCATGCCCTGCCTCCATACCGATGGCGGTTGACGAAATCCCAATCGAGCGTGACGCCGAGTCCCGGCGACTGCGGCACGGCGACGCAGCCGTCGGCCTCGACCGGCAGCCGCTCGCGGGTGGTCTCCCAGCGAAGGGGCGAGCGGCTCGTGGAGAATTCGAGGATCTCCTCGGGGCCGTGGGCCGCCAGGAAGTGCAGGTTGGCGGCGATCTCGATGTTCGTCTTGTAGCCGTGCGTGATCACCCGCTTGCCGCGGGCGGCCGCGGCCGCCGCGATCCGACGGATGCCGGTGAAGCCGCCCACCATCGTGATGTCGGGCTGGCAGATGTCGGCACCGCCACGGTCCATGAACTCGATGTATTCATCCACGTGCGTGAGCCCGAGGTCGCCCACGCCGAGCGTGATGCCGCGGCCGGCCATCTCGCGGTGGCCGGCGAGGTCGTCGAGCGGCAGCGGCGCCTCCAGAAACCAGAGCCCGATCTCGCCATAAATCGGATAGAGCAGGAGCCCCTCGGCGGCGGTGCGGTAGGCGAGCGCGGCATCGACGATGAGCTTCGCGTCGGGCCCCGCCTCCGCGCGGCCGGCTCGCAGCAGGCTCTCGGTGAGCGGGATGTCGTCGAACCACCAGGGGTCGGCGACGAGCTTGAAGTTGCGGAGGTTCATCTCCCGGGCGGCCGCCACCTGCCGCCGCACGCCGTCGGCCGTGCGTTCGAGCGGGTAGATCGTGCCGTAGGCCGGCAGGCGGCTCCGCTTGGCGCCGCCGATGATCGCGTGGATCGGCCGGCCGGTCGCCTGGCCATGGAGATCCATGAGCGCGATGTCGACGCCGCCCAGGGCATGCATCGCGATCCCGCGGCGGCCCACGTAGTCGGTCGCGTCGTAGACCTTCCGCCAGAGCCGCTCCGGATCGTCGAGCGTTTCGCCCACGAGCAGGTCGCGCAGACACATCGCGTGGTTGTGCGACGAGGGGCCGTTCACGAGCGCCACGATCGCGGGGGAGAACGACTCCACCTCGCCGATCCCCTGCCGGCCGTCGTCGGTGGTGACGACGATCAGGCAGTCGTCGTAAGAGCCGTCGAAGAGCCCGATATTGGGGTCTTCGATCCGCAGGTGGATGGCGTCGATGGCGGCGATTTTCATGGGCGCGGGCTCCGTGGCCCTCTGGTATGCAAGATGGACGGCCAGATGGGAATGGCAAATCCTGCCGCCGGCATGGCATTTCCTGCGGCCGGCGGCGGCAGGACGGCCCGGGACTAGTTTTTATGTGCACTCCGTGAGGTTATGCTTGCAGCATGAGCAAGATGATCCAGATCCGAAATGTTCCGGACGTGGTGCATGCCACCCTCAAATCGCGGGCGGCGCTCGCCGGACAGCCGCTCACCGATTACCTCCTGGCCGAAATCCAGAGGGTCGCCGAACGCCCCACGCCGCAGGAACTGGCGGAACGCCTGCTGCGTCGCCCCCGCGTCAGCCTCAAGACATCGCCGTCCAAGGCAGTGCGCGTTGAGCGGGATCGACGATGATCGTCCTCGATGCGTCGGCTGCCCTGGAACTGCTGCTCCGGGCACCGGATCACCAGCGACTTGTCGACAGAGTCCTCCGCTCGGGCGAAACCATAGCCGCTCCCCACGTCCTCGATCTGGAAGTGGCGCACGTGCTTCGTCGATTCGTCATGGCCGGCGAGCTCACGGAGGCTCGCGCCCGGGTGGC
>JBJTSM010000150.1:0-2436 GCA_046076685.1 Planctomycetia bacterium
GGTCATCCTGCGGACGCTCGGCTGCGCCGAAAGCGGCGCGCAGCGCCAGGCGGCCGATGCGGCCCATGCAGTTGATGCCTGCTTCTATGGTGGAGAGCGGGGTCATGGAGTGGTGGGGAGGCCAGCCGTTTTTTTTGACGCTCCGCTGACCTCCAACATTTCTATGAAATTCGAATGATCAGCTTTGAAGATGACAGTGGTGTGACGACGGCTTTGGCAGGCCGGTGTTGCATGCCGCAACCGGTCACCGGACCATCAGTGGGCTCTTTCGGGCTCTGTCGTTGATATTGAACCGTATAAACGGTATAAATGCTTTCATCATCACTTGCCCTGGAGTGCCAGATGAAAGCGAACCCTGTCTCGACTGCCAAGCCCGTAAGGGCTGCAAGCAAACGGCCCGCTCGGGCGCCCGTTTCGGCGTCCTCTGGTGCCAGGAAGAAGGTGAGCACGTCTGCAAAGCCTGCCAGCCCTGCTGTCACTCCTTCTGTGCCTCCTGCCCCTCCCGCCCCCGCCGCGTCTGGCGTTACGCCGGCTGTCGCCCCGATGTCGACCTCAAAGCCGTCGCCCACCCCCTCACCGGAGAAACCCGCCAAGACCCCCAAGGTCCGGCTGGTGCGTGACAGTTTCACCATGCCCGAGGCCGACTTCGCCTTGGTGGCACCCTGAAGGCCCGGGCCATGAAGCAGGGGCGTGCGGCAAAGAAGAGTGAACTGCTGCGGGCCGGTCTGCAACTGCTGGAGCGGCAAACCCCGGCCGCCCTTTTGGCCTCGTTGGAGCGCCTTCAGCCTGTCAAGACCGGGCGTCCCAAGCGGGGCGACTGAGGGCTGGGGCCGGCCCTTGCGGGATCGTTATCGGTCGGCCAGGAGGGACTTCAACGCCCCCGGTCCCGCAGTCTTCGCATCACCCGCCAGGCAATGAGGCCGGTGAAGGCCGCAATCAGCCCCACCATCCACCAGAAGCCGGCGGGTGCCTCACCGAAGGGGATGCCGCCCACGTTCATGCCGAACAACCCTGATGTCAGGTTGATGGGCAGTGCCAGCACCGTGACCATGGTCAGCATGTACAGGCTGCGGTTGTTCTCCTCCGCCACCTTGGTGGCTGACTCATCCTGCATGAGCTTGATGCGGTCCTGAAGGGCGGCAATGTCTCTCAGGACGAGCGAGAACTCCTCGTTGGCCTGGGTGAGTTGCTGAAGATCATCCGCAGACATCCAATCCGGTGGCCGGCTGAGCACACGGGTCAGTGCGCTCGGCTCGGGCGTGAGCAGGCGCTGCAATCGAACCATCAGGCGCCGCAGGCCTGCCAACTCTGAGCCGTGCCGTTCGTGGCGGCCGGCCAGCAACTCGTCGTGGTTACCGGGCACGAAGACCACCCGCACACCCTTGCGCGCTTTGCGCAGGATCTTTTGCACCACGTCGTTGTGCAGTTGCGGCCAGTACCAGGCGCGGCGCAACTGCCAGCCGTCGATGATGTCGCCCACCAGGTAGAGGGTGTCGCACTTCACGTGGCGCAGGAAGTCCAGAAGGGCCTGCGCCTGACATCCCGGCGTGCCCAGGTGCAGGTCCGAGATCCAGACGGTGCGGACATCGATCTTCGCGGTGGAGTCATCGTCCATCTGAAGTTCCTCTTGGTTTTGCCGATGATGCGCACGCGAAGTGACGAGGATGTGAATGCAGTGAGGGCTGTGTCACAAACCGCTTCAAGGCCCCCTACGCGCAGCATGTGAGCAACACCCGTCGTCATCACCTTGTCACGCACTTGGACGATAAGCGCTGCTCGACCGCTGTACCGATGTGCTGACGCTTGATGACCTCTCCAGAGCTCTCCCAACCCGTGTTGAGCCGCCAAACCGATGACGGGCTGATCTGCGGGTATCTGTTCGGGCCCGATGGGCAAGCCGTCGCTGTGGCTTCCACCGAGGAGGTGCAATCACTCCTCCTGCATCAGGGTCCAGGGTTCGTGTGGTTGCACATGAACCTGAGCCACACCGCCAGCGTGCGGTGGCTGCGTGCGCATGCGGGACTGAGCGACAACTTCTTCGAAGCGCTGGTGGACGGCTCACGCTCCTCGCGCATCGAACGCGGCGAGGATGCGCTGTTTGCAGTGCTCAACGATGTGACGTTTGACTTCAGCTTCGACGCCAAGGAAGTCGAAACCCTGTGGGCCAGCGTGACACGCAAGCTGGTGGTCACCGCCCGGCGCCGGCCACTGCGCTCGGTGGACCGCTTGCGCACCGCCGTGAGGCGAGGCGCCACCATGCCCAGCAGTGTGGACCTGCTGGACCATCTGCTGCGGGATCAAGCCGACGAACTGCAGCGCATCCTGCGCCGCGCCTCCGAGCGCCTGGACGAGGTGGAAGACGAGTTGCTGGCCGGCCGCCACGAACGGCACGGCTCAGAGTTGGCAGGCCTGCGGCGCCTGATGGTTCGATTGCAG
>JBJTSM010000151.1:0-5290 GCA_046076685.1 Planctomycetia bacterium
GGGCTTGAGCTGCTCGGCGAGGAGCTTGTGCGACGTGAGCGCCGTCAGCGCGACGAGATTGGCGCTCGACCCGGAGTTCACGAGGCTCGCGCACCGCGTGCCCACCCGCGCCGCGAACCGCTTCTCGAACTCCTCCGCGAACCGGCCCGTCGTCAGCCAGAAGTCGAGGGAGCTGTCGACGAGGTGTTCGACCTCGTTTGAGTCGAACACGCGGCCCGCCACCGGCACGGCCTGCCCCGGCTCGAACGGCCGGTCGGGAAACGCGAGACGGGAGTATTCGGCCACCAGCGCCCGGATCTCGTCGCGGACGGTGTCGGCCGTGCGACCGGCGGAGGAGGCGGCTGGCTGTTGATCCTTCATGCGTGGGCTCCATACGCCTCGATATCCGCTTCGCAGAGTGAGCGGGCGGCCGTGGGGTCGGCACCGAAGGCCCGAAACCAGGCGGCGGTGCGGTGGATCGCCTCGCGACCAGAGAACCGGGGCCGCCACGGAAGAGCCGCGAGGGCTTTTTCGATCGCCAGCCGCAGGACGTGCGTCTCGATCGGGGCCCGCGGGTCGTGGCGGTCTTCCCACGAGCCCGCGCCCCAGGCGTCGATGAAGATTTCGGCGAGGCCGCGGACGGTGATGTCGTCGCCGGCGGCCGGGCCGAAATTCCAGCCCGTGCACCAGCGCGGGCCCGGCTCGGCGAGCATCGCCTCTGCCAGGGCCAGATAGCCCGAAAGCGGCTCGAGCACGTGCTGCCAGGGACGAACCGCCGCGGGGTTCCGCACGGGCACGGCCGCGCCGGCCGCGAGATGCCGCACGATGTCGGTCACGATCCGGTCTTCGGCCCAGTCGCCGCCGCCGATCACGTTGCCCGCCCGCACGGTGGCAAGCTGCACGCCATGCTCGGCCAGCCGCTCGGGCGGAAAGTAGCTGCGGCGGTAGGCGGCGGCCACGAGTTCCGCGGCACCCTTGCTCGCGCTGTAGGGATCGCGGCCGCCCAGCGAGTCGGCTTCGTCGTGCGGCCGGCCATTGTCGTGCGGCTCGTAGCACTTGTCGCTCGTGACAGAAATCAGCACGCAGGGCCTGCCAGCCAGACGGACGGCGTCGAGCAGCGATGCCGTGCCGACGACGTTCGTGGAAAAAGTCTCCAGCGGCTCACGGTGCGAGAGCCGCACGAGCGGCTGCGCCGCGAGGTGCATGACGACGTCGGGCCGGGCCTGGCGCACGGCGGCGGCCAGCCGGGCAGTGTCGCGGATGTCGGCCTCGTGGTGCTCGGCGACGAGCTCGCGAAGCCGGGCCGCCTCGAAGAGTGAGGGATTCGTGGGCGGAGCGAGTGAGTAGCCCGTGATGTGGGCGCCGGCCCGCTCGAGCAGCATCACGAGCCACGAGCCTTTGAAGCCCGTGTGCCCCGTCACGAACACCCGCTTGCCGCGCACGCCCGCTCCGATCGCCATCACCACACCTTCCAGGCGGCTTGGCCGTCTTTCCAGAGCTCGTTGACGTAGAGGTAGTCGCGGTAGGTGTCCACCGGAAAGAAAA
Source organism: Planctomycetia bacterium (assembly GCA_046076685.1). GTDB lineage: Bacteria > Planctomycetota > Planctomycetia > Pirellulales > UBA1268 > CAMCQY01. The sequence goes on from JBJTSM010000151.1 coordinate 1,525, forward strand.
AGCCGTCGTGCTTGTAGGCCATCAGCTGCCCCTCGGCGGCCAGCCGTTCGAGCGGCTCCTTCTCGAGGATCGTCGCGGGGTTGCCGTCGAGATAGTCGAAAATCTTCCGACTGAACACGAAAAATCCGGCGCTCACCCAGCCTTCGACCTTCGGCTTCTCCGAAAAGCTCGTGACCCGCGACTGGCCGTCGATCTGCGTGATGCCAAACCGCGACGCCGGCTGCACGGTGGTGACGGTGGCCAGCCTGCCATGGCTCTCGTGATACGCGATGAGCTTCCGAATATCGACATTCGAGAGGCCGTCGCCGTAGGTGACCAGAAAGGTGTCGCCCTTCACGTGGGGCTCCACGCATTTCACGCGGCCGCCGGTCATCGTATCGACGCCCGTGTCGGCGAGCGTCACCTCGAAGTCGAATGGCTCGTGGTTGCCGTGATACCAGACCTGCCGCCGGCCCCCGACGGCCACGGTGCAGTCCTGCGTCATCGCCTCGTAATTGAGAAAATAGTCCTTGATCATGCTCCCCTTGTAGCCGAGGCAGAGCACGAAGCGATTGAGCCCGTGGTGGCCGAAGAGCCGCATGATGTGCCAGAGCAGCGGCCGGCCGCCCACCTCCACCATCGGCTTGGGGCGGTACTCGGTCTCCTCGCGCATCCGCGCGCCCTGACCACCGCAGAGAATGACGACGTCCATGGAGCGATTGCCTTTCGAACCCACGCAGCCCGGCCCGACCACGAGGCTCTTAATGTACCACGAACCCGACGGCGCTTCCCGCGGCCACGAGATTCCTACTGCGCCATCGCCCGCCGCAGATTCTCGTCGATCGCGGCCAGGAAATCCTGCGTGGTCAGATGCGGCTGGGCGGGGCCGATCAGGATCGCCAGGTCCTTCGTCATCTTCCCCTGCTCCACCGTCTCGATGCAAACCCGCTCGAGCGTGTCGGCGAAATGCGTCACCGCCGGCGTGTGGTCGAGCTTCCCCCGGTGGGCGAGGCCGCGGGTCCAGGCGAAGATCGAGGCGATCGGGTTGGTGGAGGTGGGCTTGCCCTGCTGGTGCTGGCGGTAGTGCCGCGTGACCGTACCGTGGGCCGCCTCGGCCTCCACCGTCTTCCCGTCGGGCGTCATGAGCACGCTCGTCATCAGCCCCAGCGAGCCGAAGCCCTGGGCCACGATGTCGCTCTGCACGTCGCCGTCGTAGTTCTTGCAGGCCCAGACGTAGCCTCCCTCCCACTTGAGCGCGGAGGCGACCATGTCGTCGATCAGCCGGTGCTCGTAGGTGATCCCCTTGGCCGCGAACTCCTGCTTGAACTCGGCGTCGAAGATCTCCTGGAAGAGGTCCTTGAAGCGGCCGTCGTAGGCCTTCAGGATCGTGTTCTTCGTGGAGAGATAGACGGGATAGCCGCGGGCCAGGCCGTAGCGGAAGCTCGCGCGGGCGAAGTCGCGGATCGAGTCGTCGAGGTTGTACATCGCCATGGCCACGCCGGGCGACGGGAAGTCGAACACGTTCAGCTCCATCGGCTTCGAGCCGTCGGCCGGCGTGAAGGTGAGCGTGAGCGCGCCGGGGCCGGGAATCTTCACGTCGGTCGCGCGGTATTGGTCGCCGAAGGCGTGGCGGCCGACGACGATCGGCTTCGTCCAGCCCGGCACCAGCCGCGGGATGTTTTTGATGATGATCGGCTCGCGGAAGATCACACCCCCGAGGATGTTGCGGATCGTGCCGTTGGGGCTCTTCCACATCTTCTTGAGGCCAAACTCCTTCACGCGGGCCTCGTCGGGCGTGATCGTGGCGCACTTCACCCCCACGCCGTGCTCCTTGATGGCGTGGGCGGCATCGACCGTCACCTGGTCGGCCGTGGCGTCGCGATTCTCGATGGAGAGATCGAAATAACGGATGTCGAGGTCGAGGTAGGGAAGGATCAGCTTGTCCTTGATGAACTGCCAGATGATCCGCGTCATCTCGTCGCCGTCGAGGTCGACGACCGGCCCCGCCACCTTGATCCTGGATGCCATGTTGAACCGCTCTCCTGCTGCGTGAATGCCAAACGCCACCGCCTGGAAGCGGGTTGTTGTACCGAGCCCGGCCGGGGAATTCATGCGGCCGCCGATCCCGGCGCTTGCGCTTCGGGCTTTTATCAAATCCAATCCCGGCGCTTGCGCTTCGGGCTTTCATAAAAGCCCCCGGCGCCAGCCGGGGGATGTGCGGTCAACGTGACGCGCCCCTACCACACCAACGCGGCGAGGATGTCGGCGGCCCGGTCCACCTGCGCAAGCTCGATCCACTCGTCGGCCGTGTGGGCCTGGGCGATCGATCCCGGGCCGAACACGACGCTCGGCACGCCCGCCGACGCGAACACGCTGGCGTTCGTGCCATACCGGGCGGCGATCTCCCGCGACGCCACCCCCTGCACCGCGGCCACCGCCGTGAGCCGGTCGAACCAGCCGCGATCCGCCATCGGCTGCAGGCCCGCGCTCTCGAGGAACGGTTCGTCGTGTTCGATGCGGGCCGCCCCGCAGGCCGCCGCGATCCGCCCGATCACCTCCTGCCGCGCCGCCTCCGGCGACTCACCCGGCACGACCCGCCGATCGAGTTCCAGCACGACGAGATCGGGCACGAGGTTCACCCCCGCGCCGCCGCGGATCGTGCCGAGGTTCAACGTCGGCGGTCCGCAGGGATGCCCGGGGTTGCGGGTGAGCAGTTCCCCGGCCAGGGCCTCGATCGCCCCGATCGCGCGGCCCGCCGGATAGATCGCGTTGTCACCCTGCTCCGGAAAGGCGCTGTGGCAGGCGACGCCGTGCACCCGCATCCGCCACCGCACGGCCCCCTTGTGCTGCGTGACGATGTCGAGCTCCGTCGGCTCGGCCACCACGGCCGCCACCGGCACGCCGCCGAGCAGGTCGCGGGCCGTCCGTTCCGGCGGGGCCAGCTCCGCCGCGGGACTGGCCCAAGCATGTGCGAGCGCCTTCGCGCCTGAAAACCCGAACTCCTCGTTCACCGTGGCGCTGAAGACCACATTCGCCCGCCGCGGACGGTCGGAGGCCCGCAGGCGGTCGAGCGCCACGAGCATCGCCGCCATGCCCCCCTTCACGTCGCACGACCCGCGGCCGTAGAGCCGGCCGTCTCTGACGACCGGCACGAAGGGCTCGATCGTCATCCCCTCGACGGGCACCGTGTCCTGATGGGCGTCCCAGAGGATGGTCGGCGCGTCGGGCACGGTGGCGTCGAGCCGGGCCACGACGTTGTCGCGGCCGGGCGACACGGGCTGTCGCACCCACGGCAGCCCGGCGGCCATGAACCGCTGCACGAGGTAATCGGTGACCCGCCCCTCGAGATAGTCGGGGCCGGAGACGTCGCGGCCCATGGGATTCACGCTCGGGCGGCGGACGAGGTCGGCGAGGGTCGCAACGTGGTGAGCCATGCACGTCACCCTACCAAACGCCCCGTGCCGGCGGGGAGATTCCCCGGTTCTTTCCGCGATGCGACCGGTGGTAGAATAACTTCATGAACACCCCGCACCTCGATTTTCTGACGACCGGCTTCCGCGCCGCCGTGTCCCGGCCGGCCGTCCGGGCCATCGCCACGGTGACCGCGGTCTGGCTCGTGGCGGCCGAACCGACCCGCGGCCAGCCACCGGCCCCGGCCGCTGCATCCGCCCCAGACGCGGCGCGGGAAGCGGCCGCAGCCGCGATCAGGGCCGCCACCCGTACCTACCGCGAGGCCCTCGATCGCGGGGATGGCAAAACGCTCGCCGCCCTCTGGACGCCCGACGGC
>JBJTSM010000152.1:0-3225 GCA_046076685.1 Planctomycetia bacterium
CGGGCCCGGCGAAACAGTGCTCGCCGCGGCTCGTTCACGCCGCGTCCCGGCGGATGTCCGATGATTACGGGCAGTGCCAAAACAACTAGGCCCGGTGTGATTCGAACACACGACCAAGGGATTATGAGTGGAGACGAGCCGGAGGAATAGGTCACGGTCGTGTCGCGGTCATGCGAATTCTTCGGGAACGGCGCGTGTCGCTCGGCGCAGGATTTCGGCGCCGAGAGGGCGTTTGCTAACAGTTTTGCTAACAGTGCCCGGGTCGGTGTTAGGCACGTTGATGAGCCGATCGACGGCGAAGTCCCAGCAAGCTACCATCTGCCTACACGTTGCCCGCCCGCTACCACACCCGAAAAGTTGTGGCCGCTATGTGGCGCACCGCCGGTGTAAAGAGGTCCGAATGACGAACCACACGCCGCAGCGTCGCGCCACCGACGGCACCATCCGTGTGCTCGTGATCGAAGACGAAGAGGCCGCGCGGCGGGCCGTCGCCAGCGGCCTTCGTGAAGCGGGAGTCGAGGTGGTCGAGGCGGCCGATGGCGTGGCCGGGCTCGAGGTGGCACTCAACGGCGGGCCGGATCTCGTTGTCCTGGATCTGCGACTGCCTGGGCTCGACGGCGAGCAGGTGCTTGAGCGGCTGCGTCGGGTCAGCGACATCCCCGTCATCGTCGTGTCGGCGAAGCAAGAGGAGGAGGACAGAGTCGGCACGCTCGACCTCGGCGCCGACGACTACCTCGTGAAGCCGTTCACCGTCCGCGAGCTGCTCGCCAGGATCCGTGCGGTCCTGCGTCGCAGCGAGGGAGACGTCGCGCCCTCGATCATCATTGGCGACGTTACGATCGATTTTCCCGCGCGGACGGCCACGCGGGGCATCGAGAGGGTCGCGCTCACGGCCCAAGAGTTCACAGTCCTCGACTGCCTGGCTCGCCACCGCGGCCGGCTCGTCACCCGGGCGATGCTCGAGGAGGCGATCCATCCCGGTGAGTCGCCTCCGAAGGACACGGTCAGCAACGTGGGCGACGTGATCGTTCTGCGGCTCCGCAAGAAGCTCGGCCACGACCTGATCACGACCCGCCGCGGCCAGGGTTTCATCATTAATGACTGACCGATCGTTCCCATTCGGCCGGCCCTCGCTGCGGCGGAGGTTCGCGATCTGGTTCGGCGCGGTTTTCGTCATCGGCGCCGTCGCGCTGCGGGCTAGCCACTACCTGGCGACGGTGGACACGCTTGCCCGCGATCTCGACGTGCAGGTCTGGTCGCGGCTCGCGGCGCTCAAGGCCGAGGAGCGGTTCGCTCCCGACGCGCTCCTCGACCCACGGACGCGGGCTGACCACGTCTTCCTCAACGATCTGCCCGCACGATCGGGCTGGGCCGCGCCACGGATTCTCGGCGTGCCGATCCCCGCGCTCGAGCCGCCGGCAGACACCGGTGCCTTCCGCTGGTTCGCCGGCGTCTGGCAGCGCGATGGCGCGCTCGTCGACGACCTCGACCTGCCGGTGGGAGTCGCCTGGGACCCCTCCTGGCCCGACCGCATCGACACGCTGTGGACCTCGGCCGACGGCCGCCACCGCCTCGCCGCGACGGCCGGTGCCTACGACACCGTGCTCCTCGTGGGGGCGCCGCTCGAGCCCCTGGCGGCGGCCAAGCGGGCCGCGGGCCGCTTCCAGGTACTCACGTTCGTGGTCTGGGTCCCGTTCGTACTCGGCGTGGCGTGGCTGGCGCTGTCGCGGGCGTTCCGGCCGATGGCCCGCGTCACGGCCACGGCCCGTCGCATCCGCGCGGGTCGATTCGATGAGCGGATCGACGTGGCCCGCGCCGACGCCGAGTTTGCCGACATGGCCGAAACGCTCAACGACATGCTCGACCGGCTCGATGCGATCCGCGAGGCGCAGTCACGATTCAACGCCGACGTGGCCCACCAGCTCCTGAACCCTGTGCACACGATCCTGCTTGAGACCGAGGCCGCCGCCCGGACGCCGCGTCCACCCGGCGAGCTCGTGGCGTCGCTCAACCGCGTGGACAGTCTTGCCCGAAGGATCGAGGGGCTCTGCAGTACGTTCCTCACATGGTCGCGGTCAGCGGCCCTCGACCCAGCGCGTCTGGCGCGGGTGGATCTCGAGCCGATCGTCGAGGCCGCGGTCGAGCGCGTGGCCGAGCAGGCGAAGGCCCGCGGCGTCGTGATCGAAGCGCCTCCCGAAGGAGTTGTCGTGCAGGGTGACCCCGCGCTGCTCGAGGAGGTGTTCGTGAACCTGCTCGTCAATGCGGCCGATCACAGCCCTGCCGGCGGACGGATCCAGTGTGTGGTCCGTGCCGACGCGTCCGGCCGCCGCGTGGCTGTCGTGGATCATGGCACGGGTGTGGCGGAAGCAGACGTGCCGCGGCTCTTCGATCACTTCCACACCGGCCGGCCCGCCGGTGGCCACGGGATTGGCCTTGCGCTCTCGCGCCGAATCATGCGGAGCCACGGCGGCGACCTCGTGCACGAGCCCACACCGGGCGGCGGCGCGACGTTCGCCCTCTTTTTCCCGTCCGCGGCAGCCCGATGAACGCGGCGCGAACCGTCCATGAACGGTTCATGAACGCAGCGTGAAATCCTCATGAAATCCGCGCGGTCGCTGTGGCTGGCCCGATCCGGGACACCCCTGCCGGCGTATTTGATCGGTGTGACGTGCGATCCGCACACCGCCAAACCTCCTGAGGTGACCCATGAACCCCCGACACCTTGTCCAAGCCTTGGCCAACCACCTGCGCACCCGCCAACTGCGCCGTGGCCATGCCCGTCGAATGAACCGCTTGCTGCAGCGCCGCGTCACGAGCTTCGCCCCCGAGTCGCTGGAGGTGCGGGCCATGATGTCCACGACGACTGGCGATCTCGGCACGGCCACGACGGCGATCATGGAGCCGGCGGCATACATGGCCACGGTCGCCGTGCCGCGGACGTTCACGATCACGTGGGCGTGGAACGAGAATCGTACGTTCTCCGACTTCAACCCGCAGGCCGACGTGCTCGCCCTCGACTGGTTCAGCGGCAGCGAGCTGCGGCTCGTGGAGGAGTCGGGCAACGCCGTGCTGCGGATTCCGTCGATGCAGCAGTCATACCGGCTCGCTGGCGTGCCGCTGGCCAGCCTCACGACCGCGAACTTCACCTGCAAGGACCCGTCGGCCACCGAGTTCGTCGCCGCCACGCTCGCGACCGCCCCCACGCCGACGCCCAGCCCGACGCCG
>JBJTSM010000153.1:0-3708 GCA_046076685.1 Planctomycetia bacterium
CCATGAACTGGGGCGGCAGGTGCTCGAACTGAAGACGTCGCTCGGGCGGGCCCACCAGGCGGGCATTCTGGGCGTGGAACTGGGGCCGCGGATCGAGCGGCGGCTGCGGGGCGGCACCGTCTTCTTCCTCGACGGCAAGGCGCAGGCTCAGGCCCGCCGGTCGGCCGAGACCGGCTCGTGGCTGATGCCGGGGCTCGCCGAACAGGGGCAGGGCGGCGGTGGCACACTCGGGGTGGCCGCCAGCACCGGACTCGTGCGGTAGGACGCGTCAGGCCAGGTCGCGGTCCTGGAAGAGGACGAGGGCCACGAGCAGGGCCACGGCTGAGTAGAGAGCCGCGTAGAGCGCGGCCCAGCCCAGGTAGCCCCACGGCACGGGCACTCCGCCCACCACGGCGGCCTCGATCGTGAAGTGCTCGAGCACCGGGAGGATCGTGGCGAAGAGTTGCCCCACGAACCGCACGATCGAGATCTTGCCCACGCTCGACTGCACGATCAGCGGCACGAGATGGCCGAGGGCGTAGACGGTGAAGCAGATGATCAGGTTGGGCACGATGCCCAGCCGCGTCGAGACCGCCAGGCTGACGGCCGCGAGCAGGATCGTCTCCAGCAGCGAGAGCACGAGGCCCGGCACGACGGTGATCATCTCGTCGGCGCAGTCCCGCCAGATGGGGTCGAGCTTGGCGCCCTCGCGGGCGTCGTAGACGACCTTCAGGCTGGTCGTGGCGAGCAGCACGGCCCCCAGGATCATGAACACCAGCAATCCCACCAGCACCAGCCCGGCGAACTTGCCGAGGACGAACTGCGGCCGCGTGAGCGGCTTGGAGAGCACCGTCAGGGCGGTCCGGCCCTCGATCTCCTCCGCCACCGAGACGCTCGCCGTCCAGACGACGACCAAGAGCGCCAGCACCTTGATGAGCGTGAGGCCGCTGTCCTTCAGCATCTTCACGTCTTCGCCGAAGGTGTTGTAGGGGATCACGATGAAGGCGAGCAGCAGCACGACGCCCACGATCAAGGCGACCGAGAAGATCGGCTGTCCGATCGCCTCCTTCGTCGTGGCCGAGGCGACCGCGGCGATCCGGCGGGGCACGAGTCGGAAGAGACCGTAGGCCGTGGCCAGCGTCAGCAGCGTGGCCACCGTCCACGGCAGGATCGCAACCTGGGGAAACTCCGGCACCAGTTTCCAATTCGCGGTCAGGCGGACCGGCTTGTCGGAGGCATTCGTCGCCTCCAGCTTCGCGCGGTTGCCGAGGAATGGATTGCTCGCGCCGCTGCTCCGGTTCCAACTCCACCGGTTGCCGTTCGTCGCATCCAGTTCCACGTCGGGCACCTTCGTGAGCGCGAAGCCCTCGATCGGCTGCTGGGTGCGAACCACGAGCGGGGCGTCGCTCGAGAGCTCCAGCAGCTCCAGTTCCTGGGGCCTCAGTTCGAGCGGGATTTCCTGGAGCGAGGCTCCGGGGGCCACCGACACGCTGGCCGTCGCGCGATCGGCCGAGGTCAGCCGCACGAGCGATCGCCAGACCTGGCCGAGCGGCACGAGCGGGGCGAAAGCGAGCGAGATGCCGGCGAGTGTCAGGAGCAGCCAGGCCATCGGGCCGGCGAAGCCGTCGCGGAGGCTGGTGCGGGCCTCGGCCGCGGCGCGGGGCGCCACCACCGACAGCACGGCCCAGACGAGTGCCAGCACGGCGACCGTGATCAGGGCGCCCGTACCGAGCAGCCAGATGGGCGGGATGGCAACCAACCAACGATTGGCGAAAAGTGGCGTCATGGCTACGTGCACGGGATGATGGAGAGAGGGATAGAGGTGGTAAGCAGGGCCTGGGGTGGCGGATACGGGCGTGGCGACCAGGTTTACGCAACGAGGTGTACGCGGATGGGCCTTGCGGGGTGCGGATCACGTCCCGCCCGGCCGTCGTGCGGGCATTATGCCCGAGCCGGGTGCCGGGGGGAAGACTCCGAGTCGGCCGGCCCGGCCAGCACGGTGACGCCCGGCCCGCCCAGCGGCCAGCGTGCCAGCACGCGGTCGAGGTCGTCCAGCGAGAGCCCTTCGACGATCCGCAGGTTGTCGGCCACCGAGCGGTAGACGGCCCCGTGGGCCCATTCCAAGCCGACATGGAAGAGCCGGCGGCGGGGCCGCTCCCCCTCGAGGACGACGCGGCCGGCCAGCTTGTTGCGGGCCTGCGTGAATTCCGCCGGGCTGATCCCCCGGTCGGCCGCTTCGCGGTAGACCTCGAGGATGCGGGCCAGCAGCGGAGTGACCTCGTCGGCATCGCACGAGAGCTGCGTGATCATCAGGCCGGCGTCGAGAAAGTCGTGATGGTGGCACGATGCCTGTTCGGCCTCGCCGGAATCGACCAAGGCCCAGTACAGGCGGCTGCCCGAGTCGTCGCCGAGCGCGACCGACAGCAGCTTCGCGGCAAAGCGGTCGTCGTCGTCGCCGGCCGGCCCCGCCGACATCCGCACCGCGTATTCGAGCGTCGCCGTGGGGCGGACGATGTATTCCTGCCGGTCGGCGACCGGGGGCGGGCACGGCTGCCGGCGATTCGGCGTCGGGTGCGGCTCCCAGTCGCCGCAGAGCCGTCGCGCCGATGCCACGAGCGCCGGAAAATCGACCGCCCCCGTCGCCGCCAGCACGATGTTGCCCGGACTGTAGCGGCGCAGGTGGTAGTCGCGCATCGCCTCCACGGGGAGCGCTTGGATCGATTCGACGGTGCCGAGCACGCTGCGGGCCAGCGGGTGCCGGCCGAAGAAGGCCGCGCGGCAGCGGTCGTCGGCGCCGAACGGCGGCTGGTCGTCGTACATCCGGATCTCCTCCAGGATGACGAGCTTCTCGGTGTCGAAGTCCTCCTCCCGCAGGGCCGGCCGCATCATGCGGGCCAGCAGATCGACCGCCTCGTGCTGCTGCGACGGCAGGACGGCGGCGTGGTAGACCGTGTCCTCTTCGCTCGTGAAGGCGTTGGCGCTGGCGCCCATCCAGTCGAAGCGGCGGTTGATCTCGTCGGCCGGGAGATCGGCCGTTCCCTTGAAGATCATGTGTTCGAGAAAGTAGCTCACCCCCCACACGTCGTCGCTTTCGTCCCGCGCGCCGGTGCGCACGAAGAAGCCGATGCTCGTGGAGAGGGCGCCGTCGGTCACCTCGGCGATGACCTCGAGGCCGTTGTCGAGGCGTTCACGCAGAAACCGCATCCCGCACCTCCAGGGGTTCCCGGCCGAGCGACACGACCGAGAGGTCGCGGACGGGATGCGCCGCGAGCCAGTCCTCGATCGAACGCACGGTCAGCCGGTCGTAGCGATCCAGCTCCTCCGCGAGGGTGCGCACCTTGCCGAGGTGATACCACTGCCGCGCGATCGCGCCGGCCCGCGCGGCGCTCGACTCCTGCTGCATCACCAGCCCGCTCTTGGCCCGCGCCTTCACCCGCTCCAGTTCGGCCTCCTGGATCGTGCCCGGCAGCCGGTGGATTTCGTCGAGGATCACGTCGAGCGTCTCCTGGGCTCGGGCCGCGGTCGTGCCCGAATAGCAGAGCGCCATGGCGAAGTCACGGTGGGTCTGGTAGCCGGCGGAGACGCTGTAGCAGAGCCCGCGGCGCTCCCGCACCTCGGAAAACAGCCGCGAGCTCGAGCCGCCCCCGAGCACCGCGAGGGCCGCCGTCGCTTCGTAGGAGTCGTCGGCGTGGTAGGGGGGCGCCGACCAGGCGACGGCGATGTGTGTCT
>JBJTSM010000154.1:0-2755 GCA_046076685.1 Planctomycetia bacterium
GCAAGGCCGAACCCGAGGGCGACCTGGTCAAGCAGGTGATCGACCACCTCCGCCAGGAGATTGTCTCCGGCTCCTACGCCGCAGGCATGTCGCTGCCGAGCGAAGGCAGCCTGGCCGAGACGCTCGCCGTCTCGCGAACGGTCATCCGCGAGGCGATGCGAAGCCTGCGGTCGCAGGGGCTGATCGTGATGAGCCAGGGCGCGCGGCCGCGGGTGGCGGAGGTCGATCTCCGCCCCACAGTGGAATCCCTCGAACTGCTCCTCAAGCGGTCGCGAACCACGCTTTTGCAGCTCACCGAGGTCCGCCGCCCGCTCGAGTCGACCATCGCGCGGCTGGCGGCTGAACGGGCGACCGACACGCAGGTCGCGGCCCTCCAGGCGGCGATCGATGACCTCGAACGGGCAACGACGCTCGCGGACCGTGTGGCGGCCGACATCCGCTTCCACGACCTGCTCGCAGAGGCGACCGGCAACCCGGTGTTTTCCGTGCTCCTGCAGACGCTCGGAGGCCTGCTCGTGGCATCAAGGCGCCGCACGATTCAGGCGGTGGGGCCGGAGCCCGCGATCGTCGGCCACCGCGAGATCCTCGCCGCCGTCCGGAAATCGGACACCAAGGCCGCCGAGGCCGCCATGCGGCGGCACCTCGACTGGGCCGAGGAGAACATCAAAAAGCCGATAGCCAAAGGCCGCACTGAGCGGTAACCGACATTGCTCTCGGAGTGAAAACCATGCACAAGGTCGTGATCACCGATTTCATCGCCGACGACCTCGCCACCGAGCGGGAGGCGCTGGCCGGCCTCGCCACGGTCGAGGCCCTCGACGCCCTCCACGAGGACCAGTGCACGGGCCGCATCGAGGACGCCTCGGCGATCATGATGTACCACAACCTCCAACTCACCCGGCGGACGATCGAGCGGCTGAAAAACTGCCGGCTGATCGTCCGCTGCGGCGTGGGGTTCGACAACGTCGACCGGGCGTTCGCCCGCGAGCGGGGCATCGCCGTGGCCAACGTGCCCGACTACGGCACCGAAGAGGTGGCCGACTCGGCGATCGGCATGATGCTCACGCTCGCGCGGGGCATCCACCAGTTCAACGCGCGGCTCCGCGACCGGCCCGATCCCTGGATGTACAACGTCTTCGCGCCGCTCCACCGGCTCCGCGGCCGCACCTTCGCCATCGTGGGCCTCGGCCGGATCGGCATGGCCACGGCCCTGCGGGCCAAGGCGCTCGGCATGGACGTGGCCTTCTTCGACCCCTACCGACAGGACGGCTTCGACAAGACGCTCGGCATCCGCCGGGTCGAGTCGGTCGAGGCACTCTTCCGTCAGGCCCACGTGCTCAGCATCCACTGCCCGCTCACGCCCGAGACCCGCCACCTCGTAAGCGCCGAGTCGCTCGAATGGCTGCCCCGCGGGGCCTTTCTCGTGAACACCGCCCGCGGCGGCGTGGTGGACACGGCAGCGATCCCCGCGGCCCTCGTCTCGGGCCGGCTCGCCGGCGCCGCCATCGACGTGCTCGTGCAGGAGCCGCCCTCGGCCGACGATCCGCTGCTCGTCGCCTGGCGGGATCGCGAGCACCCCGCCTACGAACGGCTGATCGTGAATCCCCACGCCGCCTTCTACTCGGAGGAGGGCCTGCGCGACATGCGCGTGAAAGGGAGCGACGCCTGCCGCCGGGTGCTGTGCGGCGAGCCGCTGCGGAACGTCGTGAACTGACGTTGCCCCGTGCGGGGCCGCCGCCGGCGCGGCCGCATGCCCGCGTCACCGTGGCAGGCCGGTCCGCTGGCTGAATGACCGCGTCTGCCCTTCCGTGACGCGGGTCACCGCCTGCCACCGCGGTGCGTGCCGTGCCGGCGGGACGTCCCCGAAATAGGTCTCGCCGCGGCGGACATGCGCGTGGTGCTCGGCCACCTCGTCGGCCGTGAGTGAAAAATCGTATATCGCCACCTCGTCGATCACGCCGTGAAACGGCTCGCCTCGGCTGTGGTTGCCGATGAACGCGGTTGCCGGCCCGCTGCTGCTGATGAGCGTGCCCACGGGATAGACATGTTCGAACCGTTTCACGCCATCGATAAAGATCGCCTTCCGGCCGGTGAAACTGTCGAACGTGGCCACCACGTGATGCGGCCGGCCGTCCGTGATCTCGGCGACGGTTGGCCGGCCGTCACGGCCGTCGAGCGGCATGTCGAGTTCCCGGTAGCCCCGGCCTGCAAGGTGCAAGCCGAAGGAGAGGCACGGGCCGCCCGCCACCGTGGGCTCCGAGAAACCGCCGTAGTTCGGCGAGTCGTTCTGGAACGAGAGCAGCACCCGGCTCGTGCCGTCTTCCTTGCGGTAGATCTCGTCATAGTCGCGGTGGGTTGCCGTCCACCGTGAGACGATCACGGCCTCGATCGTGATGCCCTCGGCGCAGGCGAGCAGCCCCGTCCCCACCTGCTCTCCCATGCCGCCGGCGACGGTGGCCGCCGCATCGGCCGAGTTGTCAAACTCGAGCGCCCCGCCGCCGACAAGCCCCGCACATGGCGTGGCGGCGTTGCCGAGCCTGGCCTCGAGCCCGGAGACCACGTCGACCGTGCTCCCGGCCTCCACCTGGTCGAACGGCCAGTAACACACCGGCAGCCGCACCCGCGACTGCACCTCCACTTCGCCGTCGAGCACGGTCACGGCAACCTCGTCGTCATCCACCCGATCGACCCGAAACTCCGTGCCGAGGTCGACCACGCGGAGGTTCGTGGCCACCACGGAAAACCGGCTGTCCGG
>JBJTSM010000155.1:0-6776 GCA_046076685.1 Planctomycetia bacterium
GAAGCCGCGACCGGCCGCGAAGTAGGCGGCCCCGGGGGCACGTACTCGCCGCCGGCGGATGTTGACGCGACGCCGGCCGATGCGCGATCCCCCGGCTCGCGCCGGGGGCTTGTATGGGGGCATGCAAGCCCGGAGCGCGAGCGATGGGATCCCCGGGTGGGGCATGCAAGCCCGGAGCGCAAGCGATGGGATCTGGTCGCATCGCTACCACGCGCCAGGCCAGGATGGCCGAGCGTTGCCGTGTCTTCAGCAACGCACGTCGTCGGCTCGCCCGACGGCGTTCATGCGCCGGACGAAGTGCGGCTCCTCGACCACGGCTTCCGGCTGGTGGGTGCGGAGAATCTCGTCGGTCTGCTGCTGCGGCTGTCGGACTTCGAAGAACTCTGCGATCCGGCCGACCACCGTCCGCTGCTCCGCCTCCGTGAGTTCCGGGAAGATCGGCAGGGCCAGCGTCTCTTCGGCGGCCAGTTCGGTCTGGGGCAGATCGCCCTTCTGCCAGCCGAGGTAGCCGAAGCACTGCTGCATGTGGAGGGGCACCGGATAGTAGATCTCGGTGCCGACGCCACACGCGGCGAGGTGCTTCCGCAGGGCGTCGCGCCGGCCGCCGGGAGCACGGATCACGAACTGGTTCCAGACGTGACGGCCACGGGGTTCGTCGCCCGGCACGGCCACGTGGTCGGCCAGGCCGGAGGCGGCGAAGAGCCGTTGGTAGCGGGCGGCGTTGACCTGCCGCGCCGTGGTCCAGGCGTCGAGGTGCGGCAGTTTCACGCGGAGCACCGCGGCCTGCAGCGAGTCGAGGCGGCTGTTGATGCCCACGATCTGGTGGTAGTAGCGCGGTTCCATGCCATGCACGCGGAGCAGTTTCAGCTGCGCCGCGATGTCGTCGCGGGTGGTCGTGAGGAAGCCGCCGTCGCCGACGCCGCCGAGATTCTTGGTCGGATAGAAGCTGAAGCAGCCGACGTCGCCGAGGGCCCCGGAGCAACGGCCGTGCCAGGTCGAGAGGATCGACTGGGCGGCATCCTCGACCACCGGCAGGCCGGCGGCCTTGGCGATCGGCAGGATCGCGTCCATGTCGGCGGTGCGTCCGAAGAGGTGGACGGGGACGATCGCCTTCGTCCTCCGGCTGATCTTCTTCTTCACGTCGGCGGGATCGACGAGGTAGGTGACCGGATCGATGTCGGCGAAGATCGGCACCGCGTTCAGCCGCGTGACGGCGCTGGCGGTCGCGAAGAAGGTGTAGCTGGGCAGGATCACCTCGTCGCCCGGCTTGACGTCGAGCGCCATGAGGGCCAGCAGCAGGGCATCGCTGCCGGAGGCACACGAGATGACGTGGGGCACGTCGAGCGCCCGTGCGAGTTCGGCCTCGAGGTCGTGCACGTCGGGGCCCAACACGAACTTTCCGGAGTCGCAGACGCGGTCGAGGGCGGAGCGGATCTCGTCGCGAAGCACCGCATACTGCCGGTCGAGGGCCAGGAGCGGGACGGCGGGCAGAAACCCGCCGGTGGAGTCGGCCTCGCGGGCGGGAGCGGCGGCGCCGCGGTTGCCGGCGGCGGTGGATGTGGTGCGGGAGGGGGTCATGGTGAGAGGATCTCCGGTGCCGGCGGCGTGGCGGCGTCTTGGCAGGCAGTCGATTCCGCTGCCGCACCACGCTCAAGCGTCGAGATCGTCACAATTGGCGCATCCACTACAGTCAAAATCGGGCAGGAAACTCGTTCTGGAAACAGGCGGCCGGCGCTTTTCCGAACGATCCGGAAGCCGGCACCGGCCGGAGTGCGGGGAATAGAAAACCGGCCGAAGCGGCGTCAAGGTCAGAGAAGATGACTGGCAGCCTTGGAGGGCTGGAGGGGAGGGGCGATTTTTCGGCCGGCCTTAAAGTTTGACACCCGCCCTGTGTTCACCCTAGATTTCTGGCGTTGCCAATGCTCGTCGAGTTACCTGTGCGTGCACGCGCGGGACGGCGAGGGGATTGCGGAGTTGTGCGGTCTGCCGATGCCCCCGAGGCAGAGGGAGCCGCCGGTTGGATGGGATCCACGACGCTCATCGACTTGGGGCCGATCGCCCAACGCATCGGGTTGCCGGTAGCGGCGGTCGAGGCGGCGGTGCGCCTGCTCGACGAGGGCAATACGATTCCGTTCATCGTGCGATACCGCCGCGATCAGACCGGCGGGCTCGACGAAGTGGGCATCCGCCTCGTCGCCGAAAACGTGGGCCGCGCCCGCCAGTTGGCCGATCGCAAGCAGACCATCCTCCGGACGATCCAGGGGCAGGGGAAGCTGACTCCCGCGCTCGAGTCGCGGATCGCCGCCGCCTCGAGTTCGAAGCAGCTCGAGGATCTCTACCTGCCTTTCAAGCCCCGCAAGCTGTCGCTTGCCGAGGTCGCCCGGCAGCGGCGGCTCGAGCCGCTGGCGCGGGAGATCCTGTCGGCCGATCCCGCCGCCGCCGATCTCGACAAGCGGGCGGCCGATTTTCTCGATCCCGAGGCGCAGGTCGCGAGCGTGGCGGACGTGCTGCTCGGCGTCGGGCACATCATCGCCGATGATTTCAGCGAACACGCCGACGTGCGGCAGCGGCTGCGTGGCATCCTGCATCGCAAGGCCCGCCTCACCAGTCAGCGGGTGGAGAGCCCCGGCAAGGCCCAATCGAAGGATGAGAAGCATTTCCGTGACTTCTTCGACTATGCCGAGCACGTGCAACGCGTGCCACCGCACCGCGTGCTGGCGATCAACCGGGGCGAGCGTGCCAAGCTGCTGAAGGTGCGGATCGACGGGCCCGGGGACGAGATGCAGGCGGCCGCCGAGGAGGTGCTGGTTCCGGCCGGCCATCCCCACGCCGATTTTCTCAAGGGCTGCGTGCGCGACGCGCTTGCGCGGCTGGTGCTGCCGAGCCTGGAACGCGAGCTCCGTCGGGAGATGACCGAGTATTGCGAGTCACACGCCGTCCACGTGTTTGCCCGCAACCTCCGCAACCTGCTCCTGCAGTCGCCGGTGGCAGGCCGCCGCGTGCTCGCCCTCGATCCCGGTTTCAAGAGCGGCTGCAAGGCTGTCGCCATCGACGAATGTGGGAATCCCCTGGAGCACGCCGTGCTCCACATCATCGGCAAGGCCGAGAAGCGTGCCGCCGCCGCAGACAAGATCGTCGAGATGGTCGGCACGCATGCCTGCACGGTGGTGGCCATCGGCAACGGCACCGCCGGGCGTGAGACCGAGACGCTCGTGGCCGAGCTGGTGACGGGTCGGCTGCAGGAACTCGACGTCGCCTACGTCGTCGTCAACGAGGCGGGGGCCAGCGTCTATTCGACGAGCAGCTACGCGCGGGAGGAGCTGCCCGGGCACGAGGCCGCGGTCCGCGGCGCGATCTCGATCGGCCGTCGGCTCCAGGACCCGCTCTCGGAGCTCGTGAAGATCGAGCCGGCCAATATCGGCGTCGGCCTCTATCAGCACGACGTCAAGGCCCGCCACCTGCATGCGTCGCTCGATGCCGTCGTCGAGAGCTGCGTGAACTACGTCGGCGTCGACGTGAACACGGCGAGCCCGGCGCTGCTCCGCTACGTGTCGGGCCTCAACCAGACCACGGCCCGCAATCTGCATGAATGGCGGGCCAAGAACGGCCCATTCACCTCTCGGCGGCAATTGCTCGAAGTGCCAGGTTTCGGCGAGGCGGCGTTCGTGCAGGCCGTCGGGTTCCTCAAGATCACCGGCGGCGTCGAGCCGCTCGACTCCACGTGGATCCATCCTGAGAGCTACGAGGTGGCCACGCAGGTGCTCGAGCGGCTGGGCGGCTCCCGTGAACAGCTCGCCGGGCGTCAGCAGGCCGAATCGCTCGCGGAACAAGCGGCCGCCCTCGACCTCGACGCGCTCTCGGCCGAACTCGGCGTCGGGCGATTGCTGCTCGCCGACATCGTCGAGCAACTGGCCCGCCCCGGCCGCGATCCCCGCGAGGATCTCCCGAAGCCGTTCTTCAAGAAGGGCGTGCTCAAGCTCGAGGATCTGCAGCCCGGCATGGAACTGCTCGGCTCGGTGCTCAACGTCGTGGACTTCGGAGCCTTCGTCGACATCGGCCTGCACGACAGCGGGCTGGTGCACATCAGCCACCTCTCCACCGACTACGTGCGGGATCCGCACGACGTGGTCAGCGTCGGCCAGGTGGTTCGCGTGTGGGTCCTGGAGATCGACAAGGGCCGGCGACGCGTGGCCCTCACGATGATCAAGCCCGGCACGGCCCGGCAGCCCGAGCGGCCGCCGCGGCGGGAAGGGGGCCGGGGCCAGGCGAACGGCCAGGGCCAGAATGAAGGGCAGCCGAGCAACCGCCAGCAGGGCCGGCCGGAGCGGCGCCCGCCAAAGCCTCCGCGGGTGGCGGCCGCGACTGGAGACGGTGGGGCTCCCGCGGTGGCCGGTTCCGACCGTCCGACAGGTGGTGGCCGGCGTGGTCGCGGTCACCCCCAGCAGCGCGAGCAGGGCCCGCGGGTCTTCGTGGCGACGGCCAAGAAGGAGGCCAAGCCGCTCACGGAGGCGATGAAAGAGGGCAAGGAGCCGCTGCGGACGTTCGGCGATCTGAAGCAGTTCTTCTCGACCCGCGAAGAGCCGCCGGCCGCCGAGTCGGAAGCGGGCGGCGAAGCGACGACGGGTTGAAGCACGGCGGATCGGCGTTCGGGCGATCCCCCGGCTCGCGCCGGGGGCTTCTATGGGTCATGGAAGCCCGGAGCGCGGGCGATGGGATGGTTCGTCAATCGTTCGGGCGATCCCCCGGCTTGCGCCGGGGGCTTCTATGGGTCATGGAAGCCCGGAGCGCAAGCGATGGGATCCGGTGGCATCACCAAACGGCACCTAGCCCGGAGGGCCGAGTAAGCACCAGCGGGCGGAGGCCTGCCAAGCCGGGTCGGGCAGGATGCGCGAGCCCGGCGTGAAGACATATCCCCCGGCTCGCGCCAGGGGTTTTATCCCCCGGCTCGCGCCAGGGGCTTTTATCGGCAGGGGCGCTCAAGCGGCAAGGGATCAACGTTCGCGGAACGTGATCCGGCCCTTGGTCAGGTCGTAGGGCGAGAGTTCGACCTTCACCTTGTCGCCGGGGACGATGCGGATGAAGTTTTTCCGCATTTTTCCCGCGACATGCGCGTTGACGATGTGGCCGCCGGTGATCTGCACGCGGAATCGCGTATTGGCGAGGGCCTGCGTGACGACCCCTTCCACCTCGAGTGCCTGTTCTTTTTCCGCCATGTTTACCGTGGAGTGGGGTGTCCTGAATCCTCGCGCACGCCGTGGCAGGCACGGCTGCAAACGACCTGAACCGGCGATCATCCTATCCCCGGCCTCGGAAACAGTCCAGCCGCGCCGTAGCGGACGAGGGGGCCGGAACGCCGCGGTGCGGAGGCGTCAGGAATCGTCGCCCGCGGCCGTCGGGGCCGATCCGGATGCCTTCCACCGCAGGTAGGCGTCGAAAAAGCCGTCGAGGTTGCCGTCGAGCACGCTCTGGAAGTTGCCGACGTAGTGACCCGTCCGCTGATCCTTGACCCGCTGATCGGGATGGAGGAAGTAGTTGCGGATCTGCGACCCGAAGCCGGTCTTCGGCTGCTGCTTGTACCGTGCCAATTGATCCGCCTCCCGCTTCTCCTCCTGCATGCGGGCGATCCGGGCCCGCAGCATCTTGATCGCCGTGGCCCGGTTCTTGTGCTGGCTGCGCTCGCTTTGGCACTGCACGACGATGCCGGTGGGGAAGTGGGTGAGCCGGATGGCGCTGGAGGTCTTGTTGACGTGCTGGCCGCCGGCGCCGCTGGCGCGGAAGACGTCCTCGCGGATATCCTCGTCGCGGATCTCCACCTCGGCGTCGTCGTCGGCGATTTCCGGGGAGACGTCGACGGCCGCGAAACTCGTCTGCCGCTTGCCCTCGGAGTTGAACGGGCTGATCCGCACGAGCCGGTGGATGCCCATCTCACCCTTGAGATAGCCGTAGGCCCACGGCCCCCGGACCGCCACCGTGGCGCTCTGGATGCCGGCCACGTCGTCGTCCTGGCGGTCGAGCAGTTCGACCGTGTAGTCGTGCTTGCCGGCCCAGGCCGAATACATCCGCAGGAGCATCTCCGCCCAGTCGTTGGCGTCGGTGCCGCCGTCGCGGGCGTGGATGGAAACGAGCGCGTCGCTCGAGTCGTGCGGACCGGAAAGCAGCGACGCCAGTTCCAGGCTGTCGACGAGCTTCTCGAGCCGGTCGGCCTCCTGCTTGAGCTCGCCTTCGAGCGAGGCGTCTTCCCGGGCCAATTCCTCCAGGGCCTCGAGGTCGCGGCCGACGCCCAGCGCCTCCTCGAGCGGCTTGAGGAGCGTGTTGAGTGTCTTCAGTTCGGCGACGGTGGCCTGGGCCTTGCCGGAGTCGTTCCAGAAGTCGGCCTGCCCCATCGCGTCTTCGAGCTTCGTCGCGGAGGCCTTGCGTCCCTCCCAGTCAAAGGGAGTCCCGCAGCTGCAGCAGTCGGGCCCGGATGGTTTCGGCGCGGTTGAAAAGAGCGGTATCCATGCACGGCAGTCTACGCTTCCCGCCTCGCGGCGAGAAGGAGCGCGAGCGAGCAGGTTCGAAAGCTGGATTCAGGAGACGGGAGTCAGGCCCGGGCGATCTGGTTGCCGGGCAGCCGGCGGATCAGCCGCCGCATCTCCAGCACGCCGACCGTGGCGAGCACCTGCGAGGCGGCCAGGCCGCTCGAGTCGACGAGGTCGTCGATATTCACCGTCGCCGTCCCGCCCCCGGCCAGGGCGTCGCAGGCGTCCAGCACCCGCCGCTCGACGTCGCCCAGTTGC
>JBJTSM010000156.1:0-2370 GCA_046076685.1 Planctomycetia bacterium
CGTCGCCACCGGCGAGGAACTGACGCCGATCCTCATCGCCCGGGAGGCGGCCGCCGGCGACCCGCTGGCCACCGACCTCGTCCTGGAGACGGCCCGCTGGCTCGGCATCGGCATCGTGACGCTCATGCACACGCTCGATCCGGAGGCCGTGCTCATCGGCGGCGCGATGACCTTCGGCGGCGAGCAGGCGCCGGTCGGACGGGCGTTCATCGAGCGGATTCGTGCCGAGATCCGGGCGCGGGCGTTTCCCCTGCTGGCGGAGAAGACCGTCATCCGCTACGCGAGCCTGGGCGGCGACGCCGGCTCGATCGGTGCCGCCGGCCTCGCCCGTCGCGCCCGTCGCGGCTGACACGGCTGGTGCGCCGCACATCCTTCGCCCAGTTGGGCGCCGATCGGCGGCGCTTCTCCGATCCACCGCCCGAAAATTCCCGCTTCATCGGGCTCGAAACTCGTCTACAATTCGCCGCATGAGCATCGACTGCAAACACATCCGCAATTTTTCCATCATCGCCCACATCGACCACGGCAAGAGCACGCTGGCCGACCGGATTCTCGAACGCACCGGCACCGTCGAGAAGCGGCAGCTCAAGGAGCAGATGCTCGACGACATGGAACTCGAGCGGCAGCGGGGCATCACGATCAAGGCCCGGGCCGTCCGCATGGAATACCGGCACCAGGGCGAGCTGTACGAGCTCAACCTCATCGACACGCCGGGGCACGTCGACTTCCACTACGAGGTGTCGCGCAGCCTGGCCTGCTGCGAGGGGGCGGTCCTCCTGGTCGACGCGTTCCAGGGCGTGGAGGCCCAGACGGTGGCCAACGCCTACGCGGCGATGAACCAGGACCTCGCGATCGTGCCGGTGATCAACAAGGTGGATCTCGTGCACGCGCGGGTCGACGAGGTGCTCACCGAGATGGAGCAGAGCCTGGCCATCGATCCCACCGAGGTGATCAAGGCCAGCGCGAAGACCGGCATCGGCATCGACGACCTGCTCGCCGCGATCGTGCAGCGGATTCCGCCCCCCAAGGGCGATCCCCAGGCGACGCTGCGGGCGATGATCTTCGACAGCCACTACGACAGCTACCACGGCGCGATCACCTACGTGCGGCTCATCGACGGCACGGTGCGGAAGGGGCAGAAGATCCGCTTCCTCGAGACCGGCGTCACGCACGAGGTGCTGGAACTCGGCCAGTTCGTGCCGCAGCGGCGGGCCTGCGAGGAACTCGTGGCCGGGCAGGTGGGCTATCTCGTCTGCAACATCAAGGACGTGAAGCAGGTCCACATCGGCGACACGGTCACCATCCCCGGCGACCAGGCCGCCGCGCCCCTGCCGGGCTACAAGCCGCCGCAGCGGATGGTCTACTGCGGGCTCTATCCGAGCGAGGGGGAGAACTTCGAGGAGCTCCGCGATTCGCTCGAGAAGCTGGCGATCAACGATCCGTCGTTCGAGTTCGCCCCCGAGTCGAGCGAGGCGCTCGGCTTCGGCTTCCGCTGCGGGTTCCTCGGGCTGTTGCACATGGAGATCATCCAGCAGCGGCTCGAGCAGGAGGCCGATCTCGACCTCGTGCAGACGGCGCCCAACGTCACCTACCAGATCCTCAAGACCGACGGCGAGACGATCAACATCACCAACCCGCAGGACGTGCCCGACACCGGACAGATCGAGGAATTCCGCCAGCCGATCGTGCGGACGAATTTCCTCGTGCCCGTCGAGCACATCGGTCCGATCATGCAGCTCTGCACCGACCGCCGCGGCACGTATCTGAAGACGGAATACCTCTCGCCCACGCGGGCCATGCTCACCTTCGACCTGCCGCTCGCCGAGGTGATCTACGACATGCACGACAAGCTCAAGAGTGTGACGCGGGGCTACGGCACGATGGACTACGAACTGGTCGGCTACTTTCCGGCCGACCTGGTCCGGCTCGACATCCTCGTCGGCGGCAAGAAGGTGGACGCCCTGTCGATCATCTGCGACCGCCGCGACGCCGACCGCCGCGGCCGGGCGATCGTGAAGAAGCTGCGCGGCGAGATCGACCGCCACATGTTCGAGGTGGCCCTGCATGCGGCGATCGGCACGAAGGTGATCGCGCGGGAGACGATCTCCGCGATGCGGAAGAACGTCACGGCGAAGTGCTACGGCGGTGACATCTCCCGCAAGAAGAAGCTCTGGGCGAAGCAGAAGGAGGGCAAGAAGCGGATGAAGAGCGTCGGCAGCGTCGACATTCCGCAGAAGGCCTTCATGGCGGTGCTCGACACCGGGGCCGAACGCCCGTGAGCGGAAAAGGGGCCGACGCGTTCAAAAAAGCCCCCGGCGCAAGCCGGGGGATCGTCACGCGCTGCCAGATCCCGTCGCTTGCGCTCAGGGC
>JBJTSM010000157.1:0-3913 GCA_046076685.1 Planctomycetia bacterium
GGTTCCCTTTGCTGGGGGCCTGGGGATCACCTCATCGGCGATGCCTCCCGGGCGGCCGGTCAACAGCCTGCCCCCAAGCCCCTCGGGACCGAACTGCACGACGGCCGCCACCGGCTCCTCGAGCGGCTGCGTGCCGACGACCGTGGCCGACTCCACGCTGCCGGCCCGCGTGGTGACCTCGGGCAGGACCACCGCATCGTCGTCGGTCCATTCCCGTCGGTTCACGCTCTCATCCCCGGCACGTTCGAGCGCGAGGAGCTGCAGCCGGCCGGCCTGCCAGGCGACCGGCCGCGATCGCTGATCGTAGATGGCAAGCAGGCTCTCGGCCTGACATTCGTCGGTTTCCGGCGCGACTCTCACCAGCTGCGCCGCGACGACCGTCGGCGGCACGCTGCGGGCGGAGGCGGCCCCGCCCCCGACGAGCAGCCCCGCCGCCACGACGGAGGCGACCGGCACGATCCAGAGCAGCCGTTCCGGCCGCCCGCGACGGGCACAGGCGATTCCGGCGGCGAGGAGCGCAAGGCAGTATCCGCCAAGCAGGAGAAGCGGCACCCGCCGGCCCGCGACGCGATAGCCCACGAGCTGCCCGATCGCCGGTTCCGCCGCGGCCACCTTGGGCCGATTTTTGCGGGGCGAGAAAAACCGCCTGGCGAGGAGCTTCAAGCCCTTGGAGGCCGTCTTCCCGTCGGCCGAGCGCCAGCCGGTGGAGCCGAGCATCGTAAGCAGCACCTCCCCTTCGCCGGAGGGCAGCCAGACCGCGGCAGGCCAACCATCCACCCGACAGGGCACGTCGGCATCGGTGGCGACGACGCGGATCATCCCGGCCGGCTCCTCGAGGTCGCAGGCATCGGTGACAAACGCATCCGCGGTCTCGTCGAAGCTCTCGATCCTGAAGCGATCGAGTTCGACCCGATCCACCAACTGCACGGGCATCGCGTTGCCGAGCAGGGCCAGGAGCGTGGCGGGCTGCACGCGGTCGGCCATGATCCAAAGCCTGCCGCCGTTGCGGACCCAGCCGCGGACGGCGGCCAGGCCGGCGGTATCCCGGACGATGCGATCGTTCGCGAGGAGCATCTGGTCATAGCCGTCGAGGCACTCCGCCCACGGCGGCAGAAAGTCGGCGTGCAGCATGCCGCAGCCGGGCTCGAGATCGAAGGCGTCGCGGGCGGCGGCAAGCGTTTCGAGGGCCTGGTCATCGGCGACCGGAGCCGGTGTTGTGAAGCGGCCGGCTGATTCCTCGACGGGCCCCGGGTCGCCGTCGTGCATGCCGGCGAGGTAGCTACAGGTCCTGGCCGTGTCGTGCCCGATCAACATGAGCCCGTCGCCGACGAGGCCTTCGCCGGCGCGGCGTTGGAGCACGTCCTTCCCGGCCGTCGCGTCGAGCGTGAGCACACTGTAGGGCTGCCGGGTGACCGTTGGGTCGATGCCCGCGGGAATCTGCACCGGCAGCCAGCTTGTGCGTTCGGCGGAGGCGGGCACCCAGATCCGCCGGGCCCATTGCCGCTGGGAATCGGGCGGAAAAAACACCGACACCATCCCCTCCCCTGCCGTATTCCCCGGATTCGTCACCATCACCCCGAGCACCGACCAGATGCCCGGCCGCTGCCGCACGACCACGGTCGCATTGACGGCGACCTTGACTCCTGCCTGCTGCCCGGAGCCCTCATCCGCGGCGGCGGGTGCAGCCGTCGTCCCCGCGGTGACGAGACACATCGCGAGCAGGCACGCCACGGGCCAAGCCGCTTTCCCGAGCAGCAGCGATGCCGTGGCCGTCAGCTGTTTCACGCCCTTTTTCCCATTCCCGTCCGCGGTGATGTTCCCCAACAGGATACCGGGAGTATCGCACCACGGACACCCACACCGTCCAGAGCCGAAAGCCGGCACGCCACCGCATCCACGATGACCCTAGGAACCGCCACCGGACTTTTCCCCACCCACTCCGGACGGTGACGCACCTCCTTCGGCCGGGGAGAGCTAGGATCAGGCCCGTCATCCCGTCGCCGGAGTCACCCCATGCCTGCATCGCCCTCGTGTTCGCCGCACCGCCGCCCGTGGCTCGTCTGGGCCGCCGTTCTTCTCATCGCGTTTGGCTGTTCGGCTGGCCTCGCGGCCGAGGCTCCCGCCAGTGCGGCCGCCGAGGCCCCGAAGGGCTTCCGGCACCGCGGCTTCTATCTCCACGAGGGCTGGCTCTTCAAGCGTCCCTTCGCCGTGCGGGCCTGGACGCGGGAAGACTTCGCGGCGATGTATCAGCTGCTCAAGCGGCTCGGCTTCGACCGCGTGATGAACTGGCCGATGTTCGAGTCGATCCCCGCGCCGCTTTCCGAAACCGACGCCCAGGCCCTCCGCGACTACCGCCGCACGATCGACGACGCCCACGCGGCCGGCCTCGAATTCTGGCTCGCCCAGTGCGCCAACCTCACCCCCCCGCCCTCGATCGCCGCGAAGCCCTGGAAGGAGCGGAATCCCTATCCCGTTTGGAAGCACGTGCGGCTCGACGATCCCGCCGCGGCCGCGGCCTACTTCGCCCACCGCCGCGCGATGATGGAGATCGTCAACACGGCCGACGCCTACGTGACGATCGACGGCGATCCGGGCGGCTATCCCGGCGCGAAGCCGCAGGAATGGCTCTCCGTGTTTCGGGCCGACCGGGCCACGCTCGATGCCGCCGGCAAGGCCGCCGCGAAGCAGCCTGTGATCCCCTGGGTGTGGTGCGGCTGGGGCACCGAGAAGGTCTGGGGCGGTGATCCGCGAAATCCGCCGGAGCGGATCGTCCCCTTCGTCAAGGCCTCGCTCGACACGCTCGCGGCCGGCATGCCCGAGCCGTGGCAGCTCCTGCCGGGCCGATCGAATCCGCCCAACCGGGCCAACGGCCGCGTCAATCTCGTGCTCGCAGAGGAGGCCGGGCTCATTCCGCGGTCCACGCTCTTTCTCTACGAGGCGATCGAATACGAGCCCTCGATCCCGGGCTCGAACCTGCAGTTCGCCGACATCCGCCGGATGCTCCGCGACGAGGCGAAGCATGCGGCCACGGCCGACGGCGTCTTCGGGAATGCCCAGCAGCCGGTGATGGTGCTGCCGAATCTCTACTTCTTCGCGCGGGCGGCGGCCGACCTCTCGTATCTCGACACGCCCGACGAAGAGGTGCTCGGCGACCTGGCCGATCTGCTCGGGGGCCCGCGCGACCTGCTCGTGCCGGCGTGGCGGTGTTTGCAGCTGCCGCTCGACCGCCTCCCGGCCGACCTACCTGAGCAGCTGCGAAAGGCCTCGCTGACAGGCGACGCGGGCCGGTTCATCCCGGGCGGGCCGCGGCAGTATCTCGATATCCTCGCGGCGGAGGTGGAAAGCCGCCGCGGGTTTTTGGAAGCAATCGCCACGCCCGCCGGCTCCGCCGATGAGGCCGCCGCACGTCTGGCTGCCGCCACGCGGGCCCTCGTGGGCTGGTGGAAGGTGCATGGCTATGTCAACGACGGCGACGAGCAGACCCCCTTCCAGTGGCGATTCGTCCGCGGGGGGGACGTTGCGGCCCTGAGGGCCTGGGCCAAGGCGAACGTCACCGACCGCGACGCGGTCATCGCCGCCGCCGCCAGGTCGCTCGCGGCCTCGGGAACGCTCGGGCAGGACGAGGCAGCCACGCGGCTGGCCGAGGTGGTGCCAAAGCCGTAAACCGGGCGCAGACACACCCAAAAAGGTTTCTGACACACGCGACGGCATCGCCCACGGGCTACAATTGTTTCTTAGGGTGTGGGTGGGTGTTTCGCTCGCTCACCCTCAGACGATCCGTATCCTCATCCACACACAGGTGCTGCCATGGCTGGACAAAATCATGCTCGCGGGGCATTTACGCTTGTGGAGCTATTGGTCGTGATCGGGATCATCGGGGTGCTCGTCGGGTTGATCCTTCCCGCGGTGCAGG
>JBJTSM010000158.1:0-2980 GCA_046076685.1 Planctomycetia bacterium
CCGCGAGGGATCCAGCGCGGAAAAAATCTGCTCGAGCAGCCGGCCCTGGAAGGTCCGCAGCGCCTTGGGTGTGAGCTCGTAGCCCCGCTTCGAGCGTTCGAGACCCTGCCGGGCCGCCGCCTGCTCCACCAGTTCCTGCACCTGCCTGCGCAGCAGGTCGAGCTCGTCGAGCTGGCCCTGTTCGGCAAATCTCCCGAGGGCCTCCATGTCGATCAGGCCGACGCGGGCGTTCTTCTTCGCCTCCTCGAGCTGCCGGAGCAGTTCGTCGATCGTCTCGAGCTCCTCCTTCAGCTCGAGCGCCTCCGGCACCGAGAGCTTCTCCCGTCCGGTGAAGGTCCACTTCGCCGCCAGCTCGTCGACCTGATAGGCCTCCCCGAGCCGCTCCATCAGTCCCAGGAGGTGCGTGCCGAACCGACTCTGGTCGTCTTCCTGCGCGTACCAGAGCCGCTCGAGCTGCCGGATCTGCTCCTCGCGGACGGCCCGCTGGAACGCGTCGCGATGCCGCGCCGGCGGCTGCACCTGCTGGGCGGCCGCATGAAACGCCTTCCGCGCCTTCTTGCGCACCGTGTCGGCCTCGAACCGTTCGAGGATCTTCCGTTTGCGGGCCTCGAGCTCCTCGATCAAGCGGGCGAGCGAGGGACCGAGCCCCTTGATCTGCTCCGGATCGAGCATCACCGCACCGGCCAGCTGCTCCTCGGTGAGTTCCTCCAGGTCGCCGAACTCGAGCATGTGCTCCATCGCGGGCGTGACCAGGTCCACCTGCGGCGGCCGCGGCGGCGGAATCCGTGCCGGGTCGTAGCGCTGGTAACTGTGGACGATCCCGCCGAGCGTGTCACGGTTGGGCATCTACCGAAACCCTCCCGTGTCGTAGACGGTGCGGCCGTGCGATTGGAGCCGGGAAATCCGCTCGGTGGCGTAAAGCCCGGCGAGCACGAATTCGATGCAACTGGCCCGCACCGCCGGATCGGCCGAGGCGTTCACCTCGAAGGCCTTCTCCCAGACCGCGGGCACCTCCGCGACCACCTCGGCGTAGGCCGCCGAGGGCAGCATGTCGCCCACCTCGATCTTGACCCCCTGGGCGAAAACCTTGCCGATCTCGTCGAGGCCGTGCTTCTCCACGTATTCCTCGAACACCGTGGCGATCGCCTCGGCGACGACGCTGTCGAGCACCTGCCGCTCCGTCATCTGGTGGCTGCCCATCAGGTCGAGCTCCAGCTTGCCGAGGCTCGACGCATAGAGGTGGCCGAGGTCGCTGATGCGGGGGACGGCGGGCCGCTCGCCCAGCCGCACGGCCCGCTGCCGGGCGCTGGCGACCACCGTTTCGTAGTTGGCGATCGAGAAGCGGGCGCTCACGCCCGACTGCTGGTCGATGAACTTGCTCCTGCGGGCGGCGATCGTGATCTGCTCGAGGATTGCTTTGAGAAAATAGGGCACGACGACGGGCCACTCGCCCCCCACGTCGACGCCGGCCTCCTGCTCCGCCACCCGGATGCCGAGATCGCGGTCCCGCGGGTAGTGCGTGTGGATCACCGAACCGATCCGATCCTTGAGCTGCGGGATCACCTTGCCGGAGCGGTTGTAGGTGGAGGGATTCGCCGAGAAGAGCAGCAGGCAGTCGATGTCGAACTTCACCGGATAGCCGCGGATCTGCACGTCGCGTTCCTCGAGGATGTTGAACATCCCCACCTGCACCAGCTCGTCGAGCTCGGGCAGCTCGTTCATGGCGAAGATGCCGCGGTGCATCCGCGGGATCAGCCCGAGATGGAGCGCCTCCTCGCTGGCCATGCTCGTGCCGCCGGCCAGCTTGGCGGGGTCGATCTCGCCGATGATGTCGGCGAACTTCGTCCCCGGAGCGAGCCGCTCCGCGTAGCGGTCGGCGCGGGGCCACCAGGCGATCGGCACGTCTTGCGGGTCGCGTTCGGCCACGAGCCGCCGGCCGGCGGAGGTGATCGGCGCGGAGGGGTCGTCGTGGAGCGGAATCGAAGGATCGTCGAGATACGGCAGGTGCTCGTCGAGAAACCGCGTGAGCAGCCGCATGAGCCTGCTCTTCGCCTGGCCCTTTTCGCCCAGGAAGAGCATGTCGTGGCCGGCGAGCAGGGCGATGTTGATCTCGGGAATCACGGTGTCGTCGTAGCCGACGATGCCGGGAAAGAGTTCCTCGCCATCCCGCAGCATCCGCGTGAAGTTCGACCGGATCTCGTCCTTCACGGAGCGGCTCCGCCAGCCGCTCGCGCGGAGGTCGGCCAGGGTGCGCGGAAGATGGTTTCCGGGAAGCTGCGGCTGCGTCATGGGCCATGTCCTCGAGTGGGTGGACATGATTGTAGACGCGCCGCCGGAGGCGACGCCCTACGGCTGACGCATCGGCAGGCGGATCGTGATCGCCGTGCCCTTGCCGGGGGCGCTTTCCACGCGAATCCGGCCGCGGTGGGCGTCCACGATCTCCTTGCAGGCCGACAGGCCGAGGCCCGTGCCCCCCTTGCCGGTCTCGTCGGGCCCCGACTTCGTGGAAAACCGGGGCTCGAAGATCCGCCGCATCACGTCGGGCGTCATGCCGCAGCCCGTATCGCGAACCATGAGGTCCACGAGGCCGGCCGCCTCGTCGTGCGAGAGCCGCAGGATCAGCCTGCCCCCGCCCGTCATCGCCTGCCTGGCGTTCACGATCAGGTTCAAGAGCACCTGCTGGATCTGCCCGGGATTGGCATACACCTTCGGCACGGGGGCGAATTCACGCTCCACCTGCACCCGGTATTTCATCATTTCCCGCTCGAGCAGCACCAGCACGTCCTCGATCACGACGTGGAGATTCACCGGCTCGAACCGGGCGGAGCCGGACCGCGACATGCCGAGCACGCTGGCGGTGATCTTCGCGGCCCTGGTGCCCGCCGACAGGATCCGCTCGAGGGCCTTGTCGCGCGTGGGCTGGTCCCGATGGCGGAGACCGAGTTTGGCGTAGTTGAGGATCGTCGTCAGCGCGTTGTTG
>JBJTSM010000159.1:0-11791 GCA_046076685.1 Planctomycetia bacterium
AAACCCGGTGACGGAAAACCCTCGCCGTCCGGGGAGGAACCGCCCGAGATCGTCGGCGAGCAGCGTGGCGGCAAGGCACCGTCGCAGGGGCAGTCGCCCGAGGAGAAGCCGGCGTCGCCGCCGAAGCCGCAGGTGATCGACAGTGAGGCGTCGAACTATCAGCCGCCAGAGCAGGAGCCAAGTGAAAAGCCGGCCGACGGTGGAGGGGGCGGCGGTGGCCGGCTGGGCCTGCCGACCACGACGGTCGGCAATCTTCCCCAGCCGGCGGGCGGCAAAGACTCAAAGAAGAAGCGGGCGCAGAAAAAACTGCTCGCCGAGGCGGTCGAGAAGCAACGGCAGCTCCTCGAGGATTTCCAGAAGATCGCCGGGCAATTGGCCGACGTGATGGCGCGGCTCGAGGGCACGACGTTCGTGAAGCGGCTCAAGGCCGCGGCGCGGAGCGAACTGGCGGTGGGGGAGGGGCTGGCCTCGGTCGTGTCGAGCGGCTTTGGACGGCCGGTGCAGGACGACTCGAAGGTGCGGCGGGTCGATGCCGCGGCCAAGGGAAACGACGAGGTGGGCAACAAACTGTCGGCGGTGATGGATGATCTCGACGCCTACGCCGAGCGGCGGCCGCAGCCGGCAATCCGCTCGGTGCTCGACGAGATGCAGGAACTCGACGTGCTCGGCAGCCTCAGGCAGTTGACGGCCGACATGAAGCGGGAGGCCGGCCTGTCGATCGCCCAGACGGAATTCTGGAGTGACACGCTCGATCGCTGGGCGGACGAACTGGTGCCCCCGCCCCAGGATGGCGGCAGCGGCGACGGAGAGGGCGGCGAGCCGCCGCCGGACCTGCCGCCCGAGGTGGTGCTCGAGGCGATGCTGATCCTCGAGGCGGAGGCGAACCTGCGCGAGGAGACCCGCGTCGCCGAGCAGGTGCGGCCGTCGCTCGCTGCCGAGGCTTTCCAAGCCCGCGCCGACAGGCTCGCCGGCCAGCAGCAGAAGCTTGCCGAACGCGTGGGCGGAATCATCGAGACGCTCGAGATGCCCGATGGGCCGCTGCGGTTCGACGAGGAGATCGAGCGGATGAAGCGGGAGATCCTGCCCGGCCGTGGCCGGCAGACGAAGTTTGCCCAGGAGATCCGTCTCTTTCGGCAGGCGCAGGCCGTGATGGCCGAGGCCGGCGGCATCCTCGCGGCCCCGGATACCGGCCGGCGGGCGATCGCCGCCGAGACCGAGGCGATCGAACTGCTGCTCAAGTCGCAGTTCGGCGGAGGTGGTGGTGGTGGCGGAGGAGGCGGAGGCGGCGGCAGCCCCGGTGGTGGCGGCAGGGGGAGCACCCGTGATGCCGCGCTCGCCCGGCTCGGCCAGGGGATCAACAGCCAGGCCCGTGCCGAGGCTCCCGAGGAGGAGCAGGCGATCGGCAGGAGCGGCAGCGTGCTGCCGGAGGAATTTCGGGATGGGCTCGACGCCTATTTCAACGCGTTCGAGCGGGGCCGCACCGTGACGAGGACCACGCCATGACAAACCCGACAATGGTTCCAGTCATGCTGCTGGCGGCCGTGCTGGCTCTCGGCGGCCTGCCGGAGCGTGGCGCGCTGGCCGACGAGAAGGCTGACAAGAAAGACAAAGCCGAGGGAAAAGAGCAGAAAGAGGATCCTCAAGAAGCGCAGTTGCGGCAGCAGATCAAGCAGCAGGCCACACACTGGGAGGAGCAGTTCACCAAGCTGCTCTATGGCGACCTGGAACTGCTCCGATCCATCTGCGGCGACCTGCCCCGGGAGTCGCGGCGGGCGATCGCCAAGGCGGGCGAGCAGGCGGTCAAGGATGCCGCGTTGCGGATGGCCGAGCTGCAGATGGGCGGCCGCGGGGCTCGCGTCCGTCAGGGGCAGCTCGTCATCCAGGGCGGCGGCATCGCCATCGAGGGCGGGAAGGTCATCATCAACGGTGTGGCCAAGGTGCTCGATCAGGTGGTCGCGCCGGGCAAGCGGGCTGCGGCCGCCGGTGAACCGGAGAATCCGCTCGGCATGCTCGCCGAGGCGCTGACCAAGAGCGTCGCCCGGCACGTGGGGGAGGAGCAGGCGACGGCCTTCGCCAACCAGCTCGCGGGGCGGAAAGCCCGCCGCCGGGAGGCGATGATCCGGGAGATCGTGGCGGCACTCGACGGTGAACTGGTCCTCACGGACGAGCAGCGGCGGGCGATCGAAGAGTCGCTGCGGGCGAAGTGGAGCGAGTCGATGGCGATGATGCTGCAGGGCATGCACATGCAGAACGGCATCCGGGTGTTTCCGGGGCTGCCGGATGATTGTGTCAGGCCGCATCTCGGCGAGGCCCAGCGGCAGCGGTTCGTGGCCCAGCCCCGGGCAAACAACGGGGGGCAGGTGCCGTGGCAGCAGCAGGAGTGGATGCAGACGGTGAACCTGCTCGGCAACGTGCAGACGGCAGGACGGGATCCATGGTGGTTCGAATGACCGACGGGTGGACGATGACGCGCAGACTCATCTTCGCGGGGTTCGTGGCCTGCGTGCTGGTGGCGGTGCCGCCGGCCGGTGCCCGGATGCTGCGCGGCGAGGACGACACGGTCGTCGATGCCGCCACGCTGCGTGCCCGCGAGCAGCCGCAGCAGCACCAGCAGATCGTGCTCGACGAGCAGATGAATGGCATGCTCTTCCAGCACGACGGCACCCCGGAAAAATCACGTGAGCTCGCGCTGGGGCGGCTGATGCTCGAGGTGGCGGCCCTCGAGGACGCGGTCGGGCTCACGGACGGCCAGCGGAGGAAGTGCGCGGCGGCGGCCCGGCTCGACGTGGCGCGGACGATGGACGAGATCGAGACGGTGCGGCGGCGCTACGCGGGCCGCACGATCGACCTGCAGAACCAGGCCGGCCAGGCCGAGTGGAGCCGGTTTAATCAGGATG
This sequence comes from Planctomycetia bacterium, assembly GCA_046076685.1. GTDB lineage: Bacteria > Planctomycetota > Planctomycetia > Pirellulales > UBA1268 > CAMCQY01. The sequence continues at coordinate 2,898 of JBJTSM010000159.1, forward strand.
TGCAGGCCGTGCAGACGAAGCTCCAGGATCTGGCGGGCGACACGAGCCTGCTGCGCCGCGTGATCGCCGGCATGCTCGACGACGAACAGCGCACGGTCTGGCAACGGGAGTCGGACCTGCGGTCGCGGTACCAGTGGGCCAGCGTGGTCGATGCCGGCCTGATGCAGCTCGACGTCGCCATCGGGCTGACCGCCGCGCAGTACGACGCGATCCGCGGGCTGCTCCTGGAGAAGCCGCTGCGGATCAACCAGGCGAAGGTCTGGCAGCATGGCAACCATTTTCCGCCGTTCGTCTGCCGCTACGGCCTGGCGCAGCTCGACCAGGCCAGGCTCAAGAGCCTCGTGAACGAACGGCAGTGGAAGACGCTCAACCAGTTCATCGAGCAGGGCCGGGGCATGGCACAGCATCTCAAGCAGCAGAAGATGATCCTGGACTGAGGAAGCCTGGAATGACGGACAGACAGGGCAACATGGTGCACGTGCGCATTTCCAGATCGTTCCGAGCCGCCTGCCTGGCGTTGGCGGCGATCGTCGCGACGGCGGGATCGGCGGCGGCGCAGCAGCCCCTGATCCGCTCGGGCGATCCGGTGCCCCGCGACGTCCGCGAACTCTACGACGCCGGCTGCCGGTTTCTGGCCAAGGCGCAGGATCCCTCCGGCGTCTGGAAGGACAATCAGCAGGGGCCGGGAGTCACCGGCATGGCGCTGATGGTGCTCCTGGCGTCGGGCGAGGATCCGAATGACGGCGCCTACCGCACGCCGGTGCGGCGGGCCCTGCGCAGCATCATCGCCTCGCAGGATCGCGCGAGCGGTTTCTACGGCGGCACCGCGCAGGGGCACTCGAGCATGTACCACCATGGCTTCGCCATGCTCGCGGTCGCCGAGGCCTACGGCGTGGTGGACGATCGCACGCTCTGGACGGAGGAGGGGGGCTCGGGCAAGGGGCTTTCGCTCGGGGAATCGCTCGAACTGGCCGTGAAGCTCGCGGTCACGTCGGCCAGGAAAAACCCGCGCGGCGCCTGGCGGTATTCCCCCGACGCCACCGACCACGACACCTCCGTGAGCGGCGCGATCCTGATGGGGCTGCTCGGCGCGCGGAACGCCGGCATCGAGGTGCCCGACGAGACGATCGACAAGGCGATCAAGTATTTCACCGCCATGACCGGCCCCAACGGAATGGTGGGCTACATGGCGCCCAACGGCGGCAGCGACGCCACGACCTCGATCGGCACGCTCGTGATGGCGATCGCGCGGCGGAAGGATCTGCCGCAGTTCAAGAAGGCGGCGGACTATCTCACGCAGCAGAATCCGGCCGCGTCGCAGCAGAGCCCCTACCCGAATTACACCCGCTACTACCGCGCCCAGGCGCTGTTTCAGGCCGACGTGGACGCCTGGCGGCTGTGGAACGACCAGCTGGTCAGGCAGCTCAAGGCCCAGCGACAGCCCGACGGCAGCCTCGCGATCCAGACCGGGGCGGATGGCGGGCAGATCGCCGGCATGTCGCTCACGCTTTTGTCCCTGGCGGTCAATTTCCGGTTTCTGCCGATCTACGAACGCTGAAGGGGCCCGGCCCCGTCGAGTGAACCATGCCGCATCTCGTCTTTCGCACGACAAAGCCGGTGAACCGAGCCGGCCGGCTGCATCAGTCGGTCGGGGCCTTCATGGTCTTCATGGCCGCCATGGCGTCCGCCGTCTCCGCGGCGGAGCCCGGCCCGCCGGCCACGGTCGATCTGCCGCGGGCGGGCACGCTCTCTGGCAGGCTGCTCGATGTGCCGGCGGAGGCGGTCGGTTCGCGGACCAGCTTTCTCTGGCAATCCCCCGCGTTCACGCGGCCGTTTGAATTCGCCCTCGAGGGCGTGGTGGGCATTCGGTTCCCGTCGCCTGCCAAGGGGGCGGTGCCTGAGGCCGCCGGCGGCTGGCGGATCGAACTGGTCGACGGAGACCAGCTGGTGGGAGATCTGGTTTCGATCGACGAGCGGCAGGTTGTGGCGACGATCGGGCCGGCGGCGTCGCCCGTCAGCGTGGCCGTCCGCCGCGCGGCCGTGCGGGGGCTGTTTCGGGAGGCGGCGGGGACGACCGTCGCCGAGGGCGGCGGCCTGGCGGGCTGGCAGCAGAGCCCGGCGGGCTCGTGGCGGGAGGAGGGGGGGCGGCTCACGAGCAACGCGGCCGGGGCGACGATCTTCCGGGATCTCGGTGCCGGCCCGCGCGTGCGGTACGACCTGCGATTTTCCTGGCAGAAGCGGCCCAGCCTGCGGATCGTGGTGGGGGTCGGTGCGGGCGAGGACGCCGCGAAAGGCTACCGTCTCGAACTCGGGCCGGACGGCATGGTGGCGGTCCGCGACGAGCCGGGCGCGGGCGGCAAGCCCGGTCAGGCCGACATCGCGCCGTGCGGCGACCTGCCCGAGAACGGACTGGCGGTGTCGCTCTTCGTCGATCAGCAGGCGGGCAGGCTTGCGGTGATGCCGGCCGACGCCGACGAGCCGGTCGCCGATCTCACGATCCCGCCCATCGCAGGAAAGGCCGGCGGGGGGGTGCGGATCGGCATCGTCAGGGGCGATGCCGCGATCGACTCGCTGCAGGTCTCCACGTGGCGGGGCGGCGCGTTCGTGCGTGGTGACGACCGCGAGGGGGAGGTTCGGCTCCGTGACGGCGAGTCGCTGGCGGGAGTCGCAGTGGGGATGCGGCGGGGCTCCGACGAATGGACGGTGCGTGCGGCCGGCGGCGAGTCGCAGACCGTGCGGGCGGATCGAATCGAGGCGGTCGTCTTTCCGGTCGCCGCGGAAGAGGCGGTGGTCGAGAAGAAGGGGGGCGTGAGCGTGCAGATCGCCGACCAGTGGGGCACCCGCCTCACGGGCAACCTGCTGCGGGTGGAACAGGGCACGGTCTGGCTCGTGCACCCGGCGAGCGAGGAGCCGGTGCCGCTGGCGACGGCGGCGCTCGCGACGCTCGCCGCCCGCGGTGCGAAGACGAGCCCCCGGGAGCTTTCGGGCCGGATCGGCCGGCTCGCCTGCCAGGAGGGCACGCTCTGGGGCTGCCTTGTCAAGCATGCAGAGGCAGCGGATGACAACGCCGGCGCCGCGGCGATCGCCTGGCAGCCGCTCGGCAGCCTGACGGCCAGCCCGTTCGCGGTTCCCGCGGATGGCCAGCCGCAGGCGACGATCACCTACGCGGAGCCGCCCGCGGAGGATGGATCCGTGTCCGACGGCACGCTCGTCGGCGGGATCGGCGGCCATGTCGGCACACTGAACAATCGGCCGGCCATCATCGGGCTTGTCGGCAATGCGCCGGCGCAGAGGGCCGGCGTGCAGGCGGGCGAGATCATCGACGCGATCGCGCCGCGCGGGGATGGGCGGTTCGTGGACACCGCCGGATTGTCGATGGAAGACGTGCAGCATCTCCTGCGCGGCCGGGTGGGCAGCCGGCTGCAACTGCGGCTGGTGGCCAACGGACAGGCGAAGCCACGGGAGGTCGGGCTCGTGCGGCAAGGGCTGCCGCAGATCGGCCGGAATCCGCAGCTGCTCCAGCAGGCGCTCGCGGCCCACGAGCGGCTCGCGCCACCCGAGGCGGTGCAGGTCGACCAGACGGCGGCCGATTGGTTCGGATCGCGGCTGATTCTCCGCACCGGTGAGACGTTTCCCTGCCGCGTCGAGGCGATCGACGAGCGGGGCGTGCGGGTGCGGATGCCCGGGAGCGAGCCGGTCACGGTGGCCGACGAGTGGGTGCAGGCGCTCGAACTCGCGCCGGCAGGGAGCCGGGAGTTGACGAGCGACAAGTTCCGCGGCCTGACCACGCTTCCGCGGTCGCAGCGGCAGCAGCCGCCCACGCACGTGCTGCGATCGGGGCAGGGGGATTACCTCCGCGGCCAGCTCGTGTCGCTCGATGCCGCGACCCTCCGCATCGCGGTCGAGGCCGGCCCGCAGGGCAAGCCGCTGGCCATCCCCCGCGGCGACGTCGTGCGGCTGATCTGGCTCCATCCGGAGAATCTCGACACGCCCTGGACGCCGCCCGCGGCCGAGCCGGGGGCGGGCTTGCTCGTCGAAGGAGTGGGCGGCACCGCCGAGCGGCTGCGGATGGCGGCCACCGGGATCGACGGCAACACGCTGCTCGGCACGAGCCCCGTGGTCGGGCCCTGCCGCATCGACCTCGAGAAGATCGACCGGCTGCTGATCGGCGGTCGGCCGGATGGGGCGGTCGCGACGCTGCCGTATGCGCAGTGGAAACTGCAGCCCGCCGCCGAGCCGCGGAATCTCCCGCCACGCAAGCCGTAGCCAGCCATCCTTTGCCCGGACGATTCCTACTCCCCGAGGTAGAGCGTGAGCGCCTCGTCCAGCCGTCGCATCCAGTCCGGGGGAGCGAACGCGATGGGCTCAACCAGACGCTGCTTGGCCACCTGACGCAAGCCGGGCAGCACGGCGAAAGAGTCCTTGCCCGGGAATCCGGGCACCTGCAGCCGCAAAGGCCAGATCTCCCCGGGGGATGTGGACAACGGGATGACGACGACGCTGTTCAGAATTTCATTGTGAACCGTGCTGGAGACGACGAGCCCGGGACGGGTCTTCCCGAATTCCGGAGGCTGGCTGGGACCGAGGTTCACCCAATAGATACCGCCACGTTTCATGGGGCATCTCGCCGTTCAGTTGGAGGGGTCGTCAAGTCAGCCCGCTCCCATTCGTCCATCCACTGCTGCTCCTCAGGGTGTGACTCGACGAAAGCGATGTAGGCGTTCGCCGCCTCGCGAACCTTGTGTTGCTCGAGGCTCTTTCGAAGCACGGTGCGCACAAAGGAAGTGACGCTCTCTCCCGGCGGCTTCGCCTTCTCGATCGCGGTCAACAACTCCCCCTCTAGCTTGGTGGTAGTTGCTTTCATGCTGTGGCTCTACCGAACGAGCATGAGGGTGGCAAGCCGATAATCGCGGCATCAACGGCCTGACGTGCGTCAGGCGGTGACGGGGAAGGCCCGGAAGCAGAGGCCGAGGAGCAGTGGCACGAGCACGAGGGTGACCAGCGTCGAGACGAACATGCCGCCCAGGAGCACGGCGCCCAGGCCCCGGTAGAGTTCGCTGCCGGCGCCCGGAAAGAGCACGAGCGGCAGGAGCCCGAGCACCGTTGTCAGCGTGGTCATGAAGATCGGGCGGACGCGGCTGCGGACCGCTTCGAGGATGGCTTCGGTCGGCTTCCACGCCGCACCGTCGGCGCCGGCCTCCGATTCGCCGCGGACCAGTTGCAGGGCGCGTTCCACGATCAGGATCGGGTTGTTCACGACCGTGCCGATCAGGATCACGAAGCCGAGCATCGTCAGCACGTCGAGCGTCTGGAAGATGCCGAAGGGAGCCCCGAGCCAGTTGAGCAGCGCCAGGCCGAGCAGCCCGCCGACGCTGCCGAGCGGCACCGACATGATGATCACCGCCGGATAGATCCACGATTCGAAGAGCGCCGCCATCAGCAGGTAGGTGATCACCCCCGCGAGAAGCAGGTTGAACCAGAGCGACTGCCAGGTGGCCACGAGCTTGTCGGTGGTGCCGCCGAGGGTGATCGCGTAGCCGCCCGCGAGCGCCCCCGACGCGGTGAGCGGCTCGACGACAAGGCTGCGGATCCGGTCCTGCGCCTCTTCGAGCGGCATGCGGGCCGGCGGCGACACCTGCACGGTGATCGCCCGCTCCCGCTCGCGGTGCAGGATCTGCTCCGGGCCGCTCGAGAATTCCCGCACCTCGGCCACGCTCTCGAGCGGCACGAGTTGGCCGCCCGGCGTGACCACCGGCAGCGACCGCAGGTCCTGCGTGCGCTTGACGAACCGGTCGTCCCCCTTGATGACGAGATCGATCCGGTCGTTGTCGAGGAAATAATCGGTCGCATAGCCACCGTCCACCAGGCAGTTGACCATGTAGCCCAGCTGCCGGGCGTCGAGCCGCATGTCGGCCGCCTGCTCGAAGCGGGGCACGAGCTGCACCTCGGGGCTCGAGAGGTCGAGCGACGGCTTCGGCAGGTTCTGGCTGCCGGGTGTGGCCTCCGGGAGCTTGGCCATCACCGCCATTCCGAGCTGCACGAGCTTGGATAGCTCGGGGCCGGTGATCTCGACGTCGATCGTGCGGCCCGACCCGATCCCCTGTTCGAAGAGGCTCGACTGCTTGGCGACCGCGAAGGTGCCCGGCAGGTCGGCCGCCACCCGGCGGATCAGCGGCACGAGTTTGGCGGCTTCAAGCGGGTCGAGCGACCGCACGCCGATGAACACGCTGCGACCGCGGGCGACGAAGAACAGGTCGCAGAGGATCGGCGCGTCGAGGGCGGCCGCCTCGGGCGTGCCGGGATCGACGTCCCAGTAGGGGAGTAGCCGCGCTTCGACGACGTCGCCCATCCGCAAGAGCTCGTCGATGTTGTAGCCGGGCGGGGGCAGGAGAATGCCGAAGACAAGGTTGCGGTTGCCCTCGGGCAGGTATTCGACCTTCGGCATGAGGAGCCAGGTCGCCCCCGCGGCCGCGGCCACGATGACGCCCGAGGTGATGGCCGGCCGGGCGACCCCCGCGAGCAGGAAGCGATCGAGCTCGAGCAGGCCGCGCATGAAGGCGGCGCCGAACCGGCCGACCGGATCGCGGGGGCTCGTCGGCGCGTCGTCGTCCTTTCGCCCCGTGACGACCGCGGCCGCGGCGCTCCCGTGCCGGCCCCGGAGCAGGCTGGCGGCCGCCACCGGCACGACCAGACCCGACACGGCCAGCGACAGGCCGACGGCCGCGGCGATCGCCAGGGCGATGTCGCCGAAGAGCTGCCCGGCCTCCCCCTGCACGAAGAGCACGGGCAGGAACACGGCCACGTTGGTCAGCGTGCTGGCGAGGATGGCCCCCCAGACCTCGGTCGTGCCCTTCACCGCCGCGGTGCGTGGCTCCTCCCCGCGGCTCCAGTGGACGAAGATGTTTTCGAGCACGACGACCGCGTTGTCGATCAGCATGCCGACGGCGAAGGCGATGCCCGCCAGGCTGATCACGTTGAGGGTGCGGTCGAAGGCGGCGAGTGCGAGGAACGTGCCCATCACGCTCACCGGAATCGACATCGCCACGATCAGCGTGGAGCGGATGTTTCGCAGGAAGAGCAGGAGCGTGCCGAGCGTCAGCAGCCCGCCCACGAAGATGTTGTCGTTGACCAGTCCGATGGCCGAATCGATGTAGGTCGTCTCGTCGTAGACGAGCGCGAGGCTCAGCCCCCGCGGCTCGAGGTCGCGATCGATCTCCGCGGCGACGGCCCGCAGCCGCCGCATCATCTCGAGCACGTTGGCGTCGCGCTCGCGGGTGACCCGGATGGCGATGTTGCGGGCCCCGAACCGCCGCACGATGCCGCTCGGTTTCTTCATGCCCAGCTGCACCTTCGCGACGTCGCGGACATAGACCGGGCGACCGTCGCGGCGGGCGACGATCACGCCCGCGACCTGCTCCGGCGACCTGAATTGGCCGAGCGTCCGCACGACGTAGCGGCGCTTGCCCTCCCAGAAATCGCCGCCGGAGGTGTCCTGGTTCTGGTTGGCCAGCGCGAGGCGGAGGTCGTCGATCGTGAGCTGCCGGGCGGCGAGCAGTTGCGGATCGACGATCACCTGCAGCTCGTCGGCCCGGCCGCCCACGAGGTCGGCGCTCGACACCCCGTCGACCCGTTCGAGCCGGCCCTCGATGTCGTCCTCGGCCATGCGGCGCATCGCCTCGACGTCGATGTCGGCGGGCTTGAAGGCCTCGAGTTCCGGGTGGTCCGTCGTGAGCCTGCGCAGGCGGAAGAGGGCGAGGTCGGGCGTGCGGGCGGTCGTCACGCGGTCGAGGGCGGCGGCGAGCGCGGGATGGGCCGCCTTCGCCTTGGCGATCGTTTCCGGGGTCGGTGCCGCCTGGCCGAGGATCAGCCAGGCCACGGGGCGGTCGTTCGCGCTGGCGGTGCGGATCACGGGCCGGTCGGCGTCGATCGGCCAGTCACGCACCTGCTGCACCCGCGTGTTGACCTTCACGAGCGCCTGCGACATGTCGGTGCCGACGGCGAACTCCAACTCGATCGTCCCCGCGGAGTCGCTCGAATCGCTTGACATCTTCACGAGCCCCTCGACGCTGCGGAGCTGTTCCTCGAGCGGCTGCACGAGCTCCTGCTCGACCTCCTGGGGGCTCGCCCCCACCCAGCGGGCTTCCACCGAGATCGTGGGGATCTGCACCTCGGGCGTGAGCTGCACCGGCATCGAGAGCAGGGCCAGCACGCCGAAGAGCGTCACCAGGATCACCCCGACGGCGACCTTGACCGGATTGGCGACACAGATCGCGACGACGTTCATCGGAGGCTCACGCTACGGCTGCGGGAACGTCACGGCCATGCCCGGCCGCAGGCGTTCGTTGCCGCGGATGACCACCAGCTGGCCCGGCTCGAGGCCGCCGCGGACCTCGACGCTTCCCTCGATGGTGGCGCCGAGCGATACCGGCACGGCCCGTACGGTGCCCGTGGTCGCACTGCCCGTTGCCGCGTCGCCTTTCGCGTCGACGCAGTAGACCATGGCCGATGGTCCGCCAAGCACGAGGGCGTCCTTCGGCACCACCGTGGCCAGGCCGGTCCGGCCGACCGGCAGCCAGGCCCGCGCGAGCATGCCGCCCCGCAAGGTCGGCTGGCCGTCCACGATCCGGTTCTGCACCGCCACCTTCACCGGGAAGCTGCGGCTGAGCAGGTCGGCCTGCGGCACCACCCGCTCCACGCGGCCGATCCAGGTCTGGTGGGGGGCGGCGTCGAGCTCCAGTCGAACCTCCGCACCGCGGGCCAATGACGCGATGGTGAGCTCCGGCACCTGCACTTCGATCTCGACGGTGTCCAGTTCCGCGATGCGGGCCACGAGCCCCCCCCGGGCGACCCACTGGCCTGCCTCGGCGAAGCGTTCGATCACCCAGCCGCTGAAG
>JBJTSM010000160.1:0-3607 GCA_046076685.1 Planctomycetia bacterium
ATCGCATCCCGCAGACCGGGGATGTCTTGGAGCCGTCGCTCCGCGACATCATGGAGATAGAGCAGGGCCCGGCCGGGCGAGGCCGAGGGCGGATCGAAGAGTTCGCAGCGGCGGCCGCCGCGTTCGATCAGCGACCAGTGCGGACGTGCGGGCGACTCGAGGGGTGAGGTCATCGGGGGTGGCGTGTCGCGGCTGAGGTGTGCAAGGACGCTTCAGCATAATCCGCGCAACGCACCTGTCGCGCTTGTCTCAGCCGGGAGCGGCCGCTAGCATAGACGCATCAGGGGCGACGCGGTGAAGGAATCGACCATGCGTTTGCGCCCCGGGCGTCTGCGCTCGCGGACGAGCCTCGTGCTCAGCCTCGAGCCTCTCGAGAGCCGCCAGCCTCTTGCCGTCGGTGCGACAGGCACTGCCGCACCGACGATCCTCACGGTGTCCGCGGTTTCCGCGTCGGAGATCGGCCTGTCGTGGGAACTTGGCGACGCAGCCGCTTCCCCGGTCGTCGTCGAACGGCGCACCGGAAGCGACGGTGCCTTCGCGACGCTCGCCGTGTTGCCCGCCGGTGAGACCATCTACACCGATACCGGCTGCTGGGCGGCCACGAGCTATGACTACCGCGTGAAAGTCCGCGGAGCCGGCGGTGATTCCGCGTACTCGCCGGTGCAGATGGCCGCGTCGCGTGCCATCGCCGCGAACGCCTACGCGACCGTGGCGGATCTCGCCGTCGCCGCGACTTCGTCCACGACGGCCACGGTGTCGTTCACCGACCCGAATCCCGCCGGCGTCTCCTATCTGCTCGAGCGGTCCGCCAACGGCCTCGCCTTCCAGGTCGTCGCGTCGCTGGGAGCAAGCACCCGCTGGGAGGACACCGGCCTCGATCCGGGCGCTATCTATTGGTATCGCGTCCGCGGCACGGGCTGGACGCAAGGCACCTCCGACTACTCGGCGGCCGCCCGCGTGCTGCTTCCCGAGCGTCCGGCCGCCGCGCCGATCGAGCCGGCCGCCGTGACGGCCGACGCCGTCTCGGCGACCGCGGTGCGGATCGCGTGGCTGCCGCGCGATCCCGCGCCCGCGGCCTACGTGGTCGAGCGGAGCGTGGGCTACGACCCGTGGCACCCGATCGCATGGACGCGGGTCGCGACCACGGAGGTCGGCGCCACATCGTTCGTCGACACGGGGCTCGCGGCGGAGACACCCTACGTCTACCGCGTGCGGGCGACCCGCGGCGGCGTCGAGTCGGATGCGGGGCGGCCCGCCGCCGACATGATGCACGTGCTCTTCGGCACGGGGGTCGGCGTGGTGACCGCGAGCGCCGGCACCGGCGCGGCACGGACCTACGACATCGGCCCCGGCCGGCCGCTGTCGCGGCTCGCCGACCTCGACTGGTCGCGGCTCGGCCCGGGTGACACGCTCAACATCCACTTCAAGCCGGGGGGCTACCACGAACTCTTCCAGGTGGCGGGCCGCGGCACGCCCGCCGCCTGGATCACGGTCAACGGCGTGCCCGATCCCGTGACCGGCGCGTTGCCGGTCATCGACGGGGCCGACGCCGTGCTCGCGCCGCAGTTCCGCAACCACTGGGCCGGTCTGCACGGCTACGGGGCGGTGGTCTTCGGCGCCCGGCCGGGTTTCATTCCGGGCTACAAGCCGGGCTACATCGCGATCCGCGGCCTCGAGGTTCGCAACTGCTCGATCGGCAACTCCTTCACGGACGTCGACGGCGCCAGGAAGGCCTACGGCCGGGTGGGCGCCGGCATCTATCTCGAACGGTGCGACCACGTCACGATCTCCGGCTGCACGATCCGCGACAACGGCGAGGGGATCTTCGGTGCGGGCCAGTCGACGTTCGATCGGCTGATGACCGACATCGTCGTCGATTCCAACCGCATCTTCGGCAACGGCAACGTGGGGAGCGACCGGGAGCACAACACCTACATCGAGGCGATCGGCACCGTCTACCAGTTCAATCGCTACGGGCCGCTCCGGCCGGGGGCGCTCGGCGCCGGCCTCAAGGACCGTTCCGCCGGCACGGTGATCCGCGGCAACTGGATCGAGGGTGGTCAGCATCAACTGCAGATTCCGGAGGCGCAGAACCAGGCCGATCTCGCGGTCGCCCTGCCGCAATACCGGGTCACGGTCGTGCAGGGCAACACGCTCGTCGCCCCGCCCGGAAACGGCGCCAGCCCGATCTGGTTCGGCGGCGACCAGGGCCTGCCGACCTGGTATCGGAAGGGCGTGCTCTACGTCCACCACAACACGCTGGTGGCGCGGTCGAACCAGGCGGACAACTACAAGATCACGGCGATCGTGGCCGCCTCGGGGGCCGAGGCGATCGACGTGCGCAACACGATCATCGCGGCGATCCCCGACACGCCGGGTGCCAGGCCCGCGGAACTCGGGCTCGTCGGCGCCGACAACCGGGCTGCGTTTGGCCGCACCTGGGTGACACCCGGCTGGCTGCCGACCACCGTGGGCGACTATTCGTTCACCGGCCGGATCGGCGGGACGGATCGGCTGCTCGTCGGTGGAACGGTCGATCCCGGCTTTGCGGACATCGTCGCCGGCGACTACAGGGTCGCGGCGGGCTCCCTCTGCGTGGATGCCGGGGAAGGATTGCCGGCGGCGGTCGCCGCGTATCCCGTCACGACGCAGTTTCGGCCGCCGGTGGGCGGCGCGCCGCGCGTGGTGATCGGGGCCGCGGCCGATCTCGGCAGCTTCGAATGTGGAACGCCGATGCCGACCGATCCGCCGCCGACCGTCGTGCCTCCGGCCCCACCGCCACCCTCTCCGCCAGCGACGCTCCTCGCCCCGGTGAACCTGCGGGCGGTCGCGGTCTCGCCGACGTCGATCCGGCTGGAGTGGCTCGACCGCTCGCAGAACGAGACGGGTTTCGTCATCGAGCGATGGCAGCCGAGGGGCGGGTGGCGGGTGGTGGGCACGGTGGCCGCGAACGTGACGCGGTTCACCGATCAGGGGCTGCGGGCCCGGGCAGGCTATACGTATCGGGTGCGGGCGATCAACGCGAGCGGGACGACGGCCCGGCTCTCGCCCCCGACGCGTGCCGCGACGGCGTGGACGCCCGCGGCCGTCCGCAGCCTGCGGTTCGGCCGGTAAGGCTGCCCACGGTCGATGTTCAGCCGCGGTGACAGCGTGAGTGGCTCCGGTATCATGGCGGCGGAACGATGGTCCGCACCGGCTCAGCCACACCATGCACACGCTGCTCACCGCCGAACAACTTGCCGACGGGATCGACCGTCTCGCCCGCGACGTGCGGCAGGCCTACGGAGACGGTCCGCTCACCGTCGTGGGCGTGCTCACCGGCAGCGTCGTGGTGGTGTCCGACCTGATCCGCCGGCTCTCCGGCCCGGTGCGGTTGTCCATGGTGTGGGCCAGCAGCTACCGCGGCACCGCGACCCGGGCCGGGCAGCTCGACCTGCGGCTCGATCTCCTGCCCGACCTCACGGGGCAGCACGTCCTCCTCGTCGACGACATCTTCGACAGCGGGCGGACGCTCGAGGCGATTCTCGCCGATCTGCGGGGCAGGGGGGCGGCCAGCGTGCGGTCGCTCGTGCTCCTCAGGAAGCAGGGGCGGGCCGAGGTGGCGATC
>JBJTSM010000161.1:0-3303 GCA_046076685.1 Planctomycetia bacterium
CCGGTCAGCGGCAGCAACTGCGAGAGCGTCAGCGCGATGTCGCCCGTGCCGGGCGGCATGTCGATGATGAGGTAGTCGAGCGGCCCCCAGGCCGTGTCGCGGAGCATCTGCGTGATCGCGCCGTGGAGCATCGGGCCGCGCCAGACCACCGCCTCGCCGGGCGGCACGAGGAACCCCATCGACATCACCGGCATGGGATGTGGTCCCACCGGTGCGAGCATCGGCACGATCTTTCCCGCGTCGATCTGCGGCCGGCCCGAAAGGCCGAGCAGATGGGGCACGCTCGGGCCGTAGACGTCGGCGTCGAGCAGGCCCACGCGGCTGCCGGCCCGGGCCAGGCCGATGGCGATCGAGGCGGCGATCGTGCTCTTGCCCACGCCCCCCTTGCCCGAGCCGACCGCGATCACGCTCTTCGCCTCGAGGCCGATCTGACCGATCTTCGCGGGCGGCCGGTCGTGGGGCACGATCTCGACGGCGATGCGGGGCACCGCCGGAAACCGGGTCCGCAGCAGTTCCTCGATCCGCGCCCGCGTGCGGCTCCAGAGGATCGCCGTGTGCGAGGTGAGGCCCACCCGCACGGCGATCGCATCGGCCGCCGCGTCCACCGAACGCACCTGCCCCATCTCGACGAGCGAGCGGCCCGTCTCGGGGTCGGCGATGTCGGCGAGCACCGCGGTGACGGAGGTGGAATCGACGGCGGACGGGTGGCTGGTCATGCTGGTGCCTCGGGGAAAGGGCGGTGTGCGTCGGTCCGCGTTCAGCGGCCGCTCTTCTCGATCACGTCGCCGGCCCGGGACGACGACACGAACAGGCCGCGGGGCTGCAGCGTCACCATCAGCACGAGCGCCGTGCAGAGCAGCATGGCGACGCCCGCGGCGAGGCCGCCGTCGGCCTGCACGCCCCGCCGCGTGGTGCGGAAATACATCGCCGCGATGATCCGCAGGTAGTAGGCGGCGGCGATCGCCGCGTTGAGCACGAGCACGACGGCCAGACCGACGAACCAGGCGCGGCGGCTGCCGGAGACGATGGCCGCGTTCCAGTCGACCTCGAGCGCCGAGGTGGCCAGTGACAGCTTGCCCCAGAAGCCCGGCAGCGGCGGGATGCCGGCGAGGCTCAACAGAAACAGAGCGATCGCGAAGGCCGCCACGGGATTGGTGGACGACAGCCCGTCGAGGTCGTCGACGGCGGTGATCTCCTCGCGCGGCGGCCGCGGGCCGCTGCCGGCGGTCCACTCGGGCCAGCGGTGGCCGAGATAGGTGATCGCCGCGAAGAGGCCGATCGTGGCCAGGGCATAGGTGGCCAGGTAGAAGAGCGTGGCGCTCAGGCCCCCGAGCCCCGTCGTCCAGGAGGTGTCGGCGGCGGCCCGGCCGGTCGCGCCGGTTTTGGCGGCGGCGGCCGCCGCCGCCGCCGCGACGCCCACGAGCAGGTAGCCGGCGTGGGCGATCGAGGAGCAGGCGAGCAGGCGGCGGAGATTCCGCTGCAGGAGCGCCATCACGTTGCCGACCGTCATCGTCACCGCGGCGAGGGCTGCGGCGAGCGGCCAGAAGAGCGAGAGATGGGCGCCGGCGGCCGCGCCCACGTCGGTGGCATCCGCCGCGGCCGGCAGGATGGCCAGCGAGAGCACCCGCACGAGCACCACGACGCCGGCCACCTTGGGCAGCGTGGAGAGCAGCGCCGCGTTCGACGGGCTCGTGCCCTCGTAGACGTCGGGGGCGTAGAAGTGCATCGGCACGGCCGCCAGGCGGAAGGCGGCCCCGGCCATCGTCATGCCGATGGCCACGGGCAGCAGCACGGTCGACATCCCCACGGCGGCCTCCGCCGTGCTCCGCAGCCGGGCGCCGATGATCGACAGGCTCGTGGAGCCGCCGATGCCGTAGAGGCACACCGCCGCATAGAGGAAGAGCGACGAGGCGACCAGCGACAGAAAAAAGTATTTGAGGCTCGCCTCCTGGCCGTGCGCGTCGGTGCGCTTGAGCGAGAGCAGGATGTAGGTGGGGATCGAGACCAGCTCCAGCCCCACGAACAGGAGCACGAGGTCGTCGGCCACGCCGGCCAGCGAGAGGCCGGCCAGCAGGATCAGAAACGTGCCGGCCTCCTCGCAGGTGCCGTCGTCGCCCATGGCACCGCCGCCGAAGCCGCCCCGCGTGGCCGCGGAGCGGAACAGATCCCCGGCCTGCACGAGCGCGAGCAACGCACCGAGCGACAGCACGATCCAGCGGATATAGGTGGAGAACGCATCGATGCGGATGCCTCCCGAAGCCACCCAGGCGCCCTCGGCGGGCTGGCCGCCGGCGACGAACAGCGCCGCGACGATCCCCAGAAAGGCGACGGCCCAGCCGCTGCGGAGGCCGGCGAAGGCGCCGCCGAGGAAGGCGACGAGCGCCGCGGCCACCAGCGCGATCTCGGGGGCCAGCAGGAGAAAGCTCTGGAGGGAACTCATGTGGGAATTCATGGACGATCCGAGGGGAGAAGGAGTGGCTGGCGGTCGGGGCGCTGGTCGTGCCCGACGACACGATCCGCCACGTGCGCCGCCGGCCGGGGCGGAGCGGTCTCTTCCCAGCCGCGCATCCGCTCGGCGAACGAATCGCCGGCGGCGCGGGTGGCGGCCCGCAGCATGGCGGAGGGGGGAGACAGGAACGTCGCCGGTGCCATGCCGATCCAGAGCACGAACACGGCCAGCGGAGCGAGCGCGGCGACCTCGTACCATTCCAGGTCGCAGCGGTCGTCGTCGGCCGCGTGCGCATCGTGGGCGTGCCCATGCGCCGCCTGGTCGTGTGCATCGTGGTGGTGCGCGTCGTGCTTCGGCGGCTCACGCGACCCGCCGAAGAAGACCCGCTCCACGGCCCAGAGCATGTACCAGGCGCCGAGCACGACGCCGGCCACGGCCGACACCGCCATCACCAGGTAGGCCACGCGGATCCCGGGGGCGACGCCGCTCCAGGCCCGCTGGAACGAGCCGGCCAGGATCAGGAATTCGCCCACGAAGCCGTTGAGCCCCGGCAGGCCGATGCTCGAGAACGTGAAGAGCATGAAGAACACCGTCAGCCACGGGGCCTTCGAGGCGATGCCGCCCAGGTTGGCGATCGAGCGGGTGTGGAACCGCTCGTAGATCATGCCCACCAGCGCGAAGAGCCCGGCGGCGGAGAGCCCATGGTTGATCAGCTGCAGGTTCGCCCCCTCCACGGCCACGGGTTCGAGCGCGAAGAGGCCCATGACGATGTAGCCCATGTGGCTCACCGACGAATAGGCGATCAGCCGCTTGAGGTCGGTCTGCACGAGGGCCACGAGCGCGCCATGGATGAT
>JBJTSM010000162.1:0-2225 GCA_046076685.1 Planctomycetia bacterium
CCAAACCAGCCGACGGCGGCAAGCGCGGCGGTGGTCACGATCGAAAGCGTCCAACTGGCGAGCGCCGCCATGATCTGGACGCGGGTGATACGGGCACGCTGCGGGCGCGGAGGCATGAAGGGATTTCTCCGGAAGGGGCGGGTGGCTTGTGAAAACGGCGAGGCGGGGAGGCACCGGCGCAGCCGATCAGCGATCCCGGGCTGCTTCCCGGGATGCATCACGTCCGCTCCGCCCGAGCCTTCGTGAGCCGATTGGTGTGGCGGTGATCTGGAGGGTCGTAAAGAAGGCTGGAGGGATCGAAACCGAATTCAAAAAAACGTTCGATGACTCAACGGACCAAAGAACCGACCGGTGGACGGACGCACACTGGCCCGGAACCCCGGGTGTAAGCGACCGACCATCGCCCCGACCGCGTCCAGAATCGCCGTCGGGGAAACCTGTCGTTCCGTTCAGATTATTATCCGCGAGAGAAACCTGTCCAGTGCTCGTTGTCGGTTTTTTGGTGCAGGGCTAGACTGCAGGGGTCAGGAGAGAGTCGCAAGACCGCCGAAGGCCGAACGCTCAGGCAAAAGTACTGACTACCGCACTGTTGGAGAGTGGCTCGGTTCCTTCGGGATCCGGGCCCACCGAAGGGGCAACCCGTGGGCGCGGCCTGCGGCGAATCTCTCAGGTCCAAGGACAACAGGGTTCCCGGTGGAGGCCCGTCGCTCCACTGGAAAAACCGTCGTCTTTGGAGCGTTTTCATGCCTGCCCCTGCCGCCTCGGCTTCCGCCTCGTCCGTGGCTTCCCAGTCGGCCGCCGAGGCCTCGCCCGACCGCCGGTCGGCCCTGCCCTTTGCGGTCCTCGAAAACCCGACCGAGTTCCGGGCCCGGCACATCGGCCTCGACGCCGCCGACGAGCGGCACATGCTCGACGCGATCGGTGAGGCGTCGTGCCAGTCGCTCGTCGAGGGGATCGTGCCTGCGAGCATCGCCCGGCGCCGGGCCATGAACCTGCCGCCGGCCGTCCCAGAGGCGGCGGCCCTCGCGGAGCTCCGGGCCATCGCCTCCAAGAACAAGCTGCTCAAGAGCTTCATCGGCCAGGGCTACCACGGCACCCACACGCCCGGCGTGATCCTCCGCAACATCCTGGAAAACCCCGCCTGGTACACCGCCTACACGCCCTACCAGGCCGAGATCAGCCAGGGCCGCATGGAGGCGCTCGTCAACTTCCAGACGATGGTCTGCGAACTCACGGGCATGTCGATCGCGAATGCATCGATGCTCGACGAGGCCACCGCGGCGGCCGAGGCGATGACGCTGGCCCGGCGGACCTCGACGAGCACGAGCAAGGTGTTTCTCGCCGACGGCCGCTGCCATCCGCAGACGCTCGAGGTGCTCCAGACCCGGGCCCGGCCGCTTGGCATCGAGGTCGTGATCGGCAGCGTGGGCGACCTGCTTGCCGACCACGACTGCTTCGGCGCGCTCGTGCAGTATCCCGCGACCGATGGCGAGCTCATCGATGGCCGGGGCCTCGCCGAACGCGCGCGGGCCGGGCAGGCGGTGCTCTGCGTGGCGGCCGACATCCTCGCGCTCACGCTGCTCGTGCCGCCCGGCGAGTGGGGGGCCGACATCGTCGTCGGCAGCACGCAGCGGTTCGGCATGCCGATGGGCTGCGGCGGCCCGCATGCGGCCTTCTTCGCCTGCCGCGACGAGTTCAAGCGGTCGCTGCCCGGCCGGCTCGTGGGCGTGAGCATCGATGCGGAAGGCCGGCCCGCCTACCGGCTCGCGCTCCAGACCCGCGAGCAGCACATCCGCCGCGAGAAGGCCACCTCCAACATCTGCACGGCGCAGGTGCTGCCCGCCGTGGTGGCGAGCATGTATGCCGTCTACCACGGCCCCGCGGGGCTCACGCGGATCGCCCAGCGGATCGCGGCCTACACCGCGGCGCTCGCCGACGGCCTCACCCGGCTCGGCGTGAAGGTGAAAAACGATCACGCCTTCGACACGCTCTCCCTCGACACGGGCGACCGCACCGCGACGCTGGCCGCGCGGGCCCGCGAGCTGGGGATGAACCTGCGCGTG
Organism: Planctomycetia bacterium; assembly: GCA_046076685.1. Classification (GTDB taxonomy): domain Bacteria; phylum Planctomycetota; class Planctomycetia; order Pirellulales; family UBA1268; genus CAMCQY01. The sequence continues at coordinate 2,064 of JBJTSM010000162.1, forward strand.
ATCGACGCCCGCACGCTCGCGATCGCCCTCGACTAGACGACCACCCGCGAGGATCGCACGCATCTCTGGACGGTGTTCGCGGCGCCGGAGCAGCGGCTGCCCGACGTCGCCGAGTACGAGCGGGGCATCGAGCCCTTGATTCCGGCGAGCCTGCGGCGGACG
>JBJTSM010000163.1:0-8762 GCA_046076685.1 Planctomycetia bacterium
CTCCGCCGCGGCCTTCGCCTTGAGGAGCGTCTCCTTTGCCTCCTTGGAGTCGGTGTTGGACTTGTAGATCACCCCGGCCTCGGCGAACAGCTTCGCCTTGCGAACCGGGTCCTCGATCGAGTCGATCATGCCGCAGCCCAGCACGAGGGCTTCCCGGGCCGGCTTGCGATCGCCGATCTCGGCCAGAAAGCCGGCGAGATCGATCAGTCGCGGCGCGAAGACGTTGGCATCGCCTCCCGCCTTGAGTTTCTCGAGTGCCCTGGCGGCGGTCTCCTTGGCGCCGGCCTCGGCGTTCGCCGCGAGTTGCGCCTTGGCGACCTTCAGGAGCGCCGCCGCCTGACGGTCGGGCGTTTTTTCCTTCTCGGCGTTCGCCAGCCGCTGCTCGATCGTCAGGGCGGGCTTCTTCTTCGAGCCGCAGCCCGTGGCCGGCGGCAGCACGGCGAGGCCTACGGCGAGAACGAGAAGCACACGGAGCGGAACAACGTGGCGCATCGGCGGCGACTCCAAGCAACGGAAGGGGGGCGACGGAACGGTGGGGCGACGGGACGGGAGACGGCTTCGACCGACGGCCCCCGGACGGCGTCGGCACGGGAAACGATCAGAACTTCAGTCGGGCGCGTGACAGGCGGGCGTGGGTCTCCGCCATGAGGTCGTCTTCGGCGGCCTCGTCCTCGGCCTCGTAGGTCGCCGAGAACCGCAGGTATGCGCCGCAGTCGTCCCACGGCACGGTCGAGATCGACAGGTCGTGGATCAGAAACTGGCTGGCGTCCTGCGCCGTGGCGAAGACGCGGTCTCCCGCACCCTTGGGGCTCTTCGTGTAGAGAAAGTAGGTGCCGCCCGGCATGTCGCACTCGAATCCCACGGCCCGCAGCACGCCGACGAGCTTCTCGAGGCGGCGGCGGTACTTCTCGCGGACGGCCCGCGGGATCTCCGGATCGCCGAGCGCCGCGGCGCCCGCCTTCTGGATCGCCATGAACTGGCCGGAGTCGCAGTTGTCCTTCACGTCGGCGAAGGCTCGGACGATTTTCTCGTGCCCGCACACCCAGCCGAGCCGCCAGCCGATCATGTGGAAGCCCTTCGACATCGAATGGACCTCCACCCCCACCTCCTTCGCGCCGTCGATCGAGAGAAAGGAGAGCGGCTGGTCGTCGTAGGAGAGCATGATGTGGGCGGCATCCTGCACCACGATGATCCGGTGCCTGTGGGCGAAGTCGACCACCTGTTCGTAGAACTTCCGCGTGGCCGTCTTGCCGGTAGGGCTGTTGGGGTAGCAGAGCACGAGCATTTTCGCGCGCTCGAGCACCGCGGCCGGGATGCCGGCCAGGTCGGGGAAGAAATCGTGCTCCGGCACGAGCGGCAGTTTGTGTACCTCGCCGCCGAACCAGCGGGTGGCCGTCCCGGCCACCGGGTAGCCGGGCACCGTCATCAGCGTCACGTCGCCCGGATCGATGAACGCCGCCGGCAGCATCGCGTAGGCGGTCTTCGAGCCGATGCAGTGGTTGATCTCCTTGACGGGATCGAGGCTGACGCCGAATTCCCGCTGCATGAACCTCGCGACGGCTTCCTTGTAGGCGGCGATGCCGTTGTCGGCGTAGCCCCGGTTTTCCGGCCGATCGACCTCCCGCTTCATCACGGCACGGACGCTCTCGGGGGCCATCTCGTCGTTCTCCCCGATGCCGAAGTCGAGCATCCGCCGTTCGGGGTGATCGGCGAGGGCCTGCCGCTTGGCCCGCTTGATGAGTTCGAACTTGTAGATCTCGTTTCCCTTGCCGTAGGCGGCTCCGCCGATGCGTTGGGCGAAGAGGTCCTGGAACCAGGGATCGGCGGCGGGAGCGGGGGGCGTGATGGTGGCCATGAAGTGGAGGTGGGAATCGGTGAGTGGGTGGCGGGAACGAGAGGCGCGAAGACGCACAGTATAGGGTTTCGAGTCATCTGGCGAGTAGTTCGCAGGAGGGGTGTCTGTCGGGCGGGGGCGAGGCGGCGGGGCGGGCTGAAAAACCCGGTTTCAAGCCGGAATCTTCAGGATTTGATTCGGCCCCGACCCCTGTGTGGACTAGAGGCACAAGGAGTTCACAGCCATGCCCACCACCGCGACCAGCTCCGGGGCCTTCGGGCCGTTCGACGGCGATTTCGATCCGTTCGAGGATGACGAGGCGGTGGGCGTGCTGATCCCGCTGGAGTAGCGTCAGCGGCCGGCTTTTTGCTGCCGGATCGTCTGGGCGGCCCGCCGTCGGCTGTCGATGGCGTCGCCGATCTCGGCCGCCAGGCCGCTTGACCGGTGGAGGCATTCCGCCATCACCCCGGCCGGGAAGGCCACCACCGTGACGTCGGTCTCCGCCACCGCCTTGAAGTCGCTGGGCCGGCCCGCCGAAATCGTCGCCTCGCCGTAGAAATCCCCCGGTTCCAGGCTGGCAAGCCGCACGTCCCGGCCCGCGGCGTCGGCGGCCGAGAGGGACGCGGTTCCCGCCACCACGAGGGCGAAACCGTGGTGGGCGTCGCCGTAGGAGAGCATCTCCTCGCCGGCCGAAAACGTCTGCACCTCGGCCATGGCATGGCCGGCCTCTCCGGAGCCGTTCCCGTCGCCCTCCTGCCGCTGCCGGCTCCGCTCCGCCTCCACGAGCGCCTCGCGGACGTGGCGGTACCGCGGGAAGCGTTCGAGCAGCTCCGACGGCGTGGGGGCGAGGGGCGAGGGGGATTCCCCGGCCCGGTACTGGACGGCGATCGGAAAGGGGATCTGGAGGCCGTGGCGACGGGCCACGTACCAGATCCGGCTGAGGATCGCGTCGCGGACCGGCAGCACGTCCTCGTAGCGGGCGACGGTGAAGTACAGGCGGTAGGTGATGGAGAAGTCGCCGTAGTGGAGCGTGTGGACCTCGGGCGGGGGTTGCCGCAGGACGCCCGGCGTGGAGCCGAGCAGGTCGAGCAACGCCCGCTTCACGAGGTTCGGCGGGTGGTCGTAGGAGAAGCCCATGTCGTAGGTCTCGGTCCGCTCGAGCGTGGGCCGGGAGAGGTTGCTGAACGACTCCTTGTAGAGCGTGACGTTGGGGATGATCCGCATCTCGTGGAGGAGCGTCTCGATGTGCACGCTCCGCCAGTTGATCTCGATCACCTTGCCGGTCGTGCCGTCGGCGATCAGCCAGTCGCCGATCGAGAGCGGCCGCTCGAGCAGGAGCATCAGGCCCGACACGATGTTGCCGAGCGGCTCCTGGAGCGCCAGGCCGATCACGATGCTGCCCAGCCCGAGGGCGGTCAGTGCGCCCGAGATCTCCTGCTTCCAGACCTGCGAATAGATGATGGCGGCGCCGACGGCGATGAGGATCGCCCGCGTCAGGTCGCGGAGCAGCTTCGGCACCCTTTCCTGCCACGAGCCGAGCCGGGCCGAGCCGAAGACGCCGTCGTTGATGAAGGCCAGCGCGGCGTAGAGCACGCAGAGCCAGAAGCCGGTCTCCACCAGCCGCACGAAGAAGTTGTCGGCGGGTAGCCGCCACACCTGTGTCACGAACAGCATGACCGCCAGTGCGGGCACGACGAGATTACGCAGGGCCCGCAGCGTCGGCGTGAGCGGCCACTGCCGCCGCTGCCCCGAGTTGACCAGCTCCGTGAGCAGGAGGAGCAGCAGCGGAAAGCCCACCACGAGCGCCGCGGCCGGCAGCAGGGGAAGCGTCGCGAGGTCGTCGGGGGTGTTCATGGATGCGGTCGCGTGCCGGTGACGGCGCGGCGGTCAGGTGGCGAGCGTCCAGACCTTCACGTTGCCCTGGCCCCGGAGTTCCGCCTCGACGGGACCGGTGAACGTGCAGAGGTCGCTGAGCCGGTCGTGGACCTGCTGGGTCACGTGGATGGCGCCAGGCTGCCGGGCGGCCAGCTGCGAGGCGATCGCGACCGTGTCGCCCCAGAGGTCGTAGAGAAACCGGTGCCGGCCGACGACGCCCCCCACGACCGGCCCCGAGTTGATCCCGATCGACGAGGCGAGCGGCGCGCCATGCTCCCGGTCGAAGGCGGCCACGATGCGGGCCACCTCCCGCGCGAATTCGAGCGCCCGCGCGGCGTGGTCGGGCCGGCTCACCGACAGCCCGCAGACGGCCAGATACATCGCCCCCACGGCACGGACCTTTTCGACGCCGCAGCGGTCCGCGGCCTCGTCGCAGGCGGCCACGAGGTCGCCCAGGAGCGACAGGGACCGGCTGTCGTTGCCGCGGCCGCCGAATTCGTCGACGCCGCGAAACTCGGCGACCACCACCGTGACGTCGGCGAACTGCCGGGTCGCCTTCTCGTCGCCGTCGCGGCGTTGCTCGATGGCCGCCGACGGCAGGATGTTGAGGAGCAGTTCCTGGTTTTCCCGCGCCTTCTCCTCCAGTTCGCTCCGTTGCCGCCGCAGGCTCGTGGCCATCTCGTTGAAGACACGGGCCAGCTCGCCGAACTCGTCGCGGGTGTGGAGGTCGACGCTCACGGCCGACTCGCCGGCACCGATCTTCCGGGCGGCGGCCGCGAGCTGCTTGAGCGGTCGCACGAGGAGCCAGGAGCTCAGGAGCGCGAGCAGCGATGTCAGGAGCGCGAGGGCCGTGGCGGCCAGCAGCGCCCGGCGGGCGTAGTCGTGGATCGGCTGGTAGGCCTCGGCCACGTCCATCTCGGCGACGACCGCCCAGCGGAGCGAATTGAGGTCGAGCGGCCCGTAGGAGCTGAGCACGGGCACGCCCCGGTAGTCGTTGATGAGGGTGATCCCCTCGCGGCCGAGCAGCGCCTGCTCGGTCGAGTGCGTCTTCACCGGCAGCTGGTTGAGGACGGTGCCCTGCCGCTCGATCTGGTCCACCACGGTGCCGGTGAGGGGCGAGGTCCGCAGCGCGGCGACGAACCCGCGGGCATCCTCGAACATGAACCGGCTGCGGCTCCGCATCGTGAAGTCGGGGCCCACCACGTAGCACTCGCCGCTCTTGCCCATGCCCTCCCGCTCCCACTGGAAGTTGCCCGTGAGGAGTTCGGCGATCCGGTCGACGGGGAATTCAAGCGCGAGGATGCCCGCCATCTCGGGCCCGTTGAAGATCGGGGAGAGGACGAAGCCGACCGGCCGGCCGCAGTGCGGGCGGTAGAGTTCGGTGTCGACGACCTTGAAGGCGTCGCGATCCCGGTCGCGGGCGAGCACCTCGGCGGCCTTGGCGAGGTTCGTGGAGGCGTAGGGGCCGTTCCGCAGGCTGGTGGCGAAATCGGGCCGCTTGCGCAGGCTGTAGACGATCTCCAGGGTGTCGTCGTCGATGAGCAGGATGTCCTCGTAGCCGAACAGCTTCCCGAGTCGGTCGAGCCGCTCGTGGATGGCGGCATGCACGCGGCCGTAGGCCGACGCGTCGTCGGCGGCCGGTGACGCGTCGGCGCCGCCTTCGTCCGTGGCCGAGGCGACGTAATGGTATTGGAGATAGCGCTGGGCCGGGCTGGCGGGCAGATACTGCTCGGGCTGCGGCGTGCCGCCCAGGTTTTTCTGGAGGGCGGGCAGGAACTCGCCCATGTAGCGGCTCCGCAGGGCCTCCTCCTGCTCGGCCGACAGGCTCGTGCCGTCGAGCGACCGGTACGACTGTTTGAAGGCGACCATCGCCTCCGCCGCCAGCTTGCCGTCCGACAGCGAGATCACCTGATCGCGGAGCGATTCGAGCAGGGTCAAAAGTCCGCGGGTCTTGGAATACCGCACGCTCTGCAGGTGGTTCTGCACGGCGTTCGTGATGGCCTCGCGGGCGGAACGGTAGCCGATCCAGCCGATCGCGAGGATCGACCCGAGGCTGACCAGGAGCATCAGGAGGATGAACCGCGATTGGACGCCGATCCGTTCGAGCCCGAACATGCACGATCCCTGAGCGAAGCACACCGGTCCGGGAGCACGCTTGCGCCCGAGGACGGGACAGGCTACCGGCGGGTTCGGGCGTCGGCAACAAGCGGCCGGCCCGGGCCGTCAGGCGAGAATGCCCTTCACCACACTACCGTGAACGTCGGTCAGCCGGTAATCGCGGCCCTGGAAGCGGTAGGTGAGCTTCGTGTGGTCGAACCCGAGCAGGTGGAGCAGCGTGGCGTTCAGGTCGTGGACGTGCACGAGATCGTTGACCACGTTGAAACCAAAATCGTCGGTCTGCCCGTGGACGTGGCCGCCCTTGATGCCGCCGCCGGCCAGCCACATCGTGAAGGCCCGGTTGTGGTGGTCGCGGCCGTCGTTGCCCCCCTGCACCATCGGCGTGCGGCCGAACTCGCCGCCCCACACGACGATCGTGTCGTCGAGCAGCCCACGCTCCTTCAGGTCCATCACGAGCGCGGCCGAGGCCTGATCGGTGTCGCCGCAGTTCTTCTTGATGTTCTGCGTGAGGGCGCCGTGCTGGTCCCAGGCCTCGTGGAAGAGCTGCACGAACCGCACGCCCCGCTCCAGGAGCCGACGGGCGAGCAGGCAGTTGCGGGCGAAGCCCGGCTGCTTCGGATCGGTCAGCCCATAGCGTTCGAGCGTCTCCTTCGGCTCGTCGGCCAGGTCCATGAGTTCGGGGGCGCTCGCCTGCAGCTTGTAGGCCATCTCATAGGCCTGGATCCGGGCGGCCGTCTCGGGATCGCCGAAGCGGCCCACCGCCATCTCGTTGAGCCGGCCGAGCGTGTCGAGCGAGGCCCGCTGCGTCTCGCGGTCGATGCCCCGCGGATTCGACAGATAGAGCACCGGGTCGCCGCTGCTGCGGAGCGGAATGCCGCCATACGACGTGGGCAGGAAGCCGGAGCCGTAGTTGCTCGCGCCGCCGCTCGTGCCCTTGGCGCTCGTGAGCACGACGAAGCCGGGCAGATTCTCCGCCTCGCTGCCGAGGCAGTAGAGCGTCCAGGCCCCGAAGCTCGGCCGGCCGAACTGCTGCGAGCCGGTGTTCATGAGGATCTGCGCCGGCGCGTGGTTCACCGCGTCGGTCTGCATCGAGCGGACGAGGCAGATGTCGTCGGCGACCGCTCCGAGATGCGGCAACAGTTCGCTCATCTCGATGCCCGACTTGCCGTAGGGCTGAAACTTGTACTTGGGCCCGAGGAGCGCCGAATTCGGGTTGATGAAGGCCGCGCGATAGCCCTTGAGCAGGTCGGCGGGCGGGAGCTTGCCGTCATGCTTGGCGAGTTCCGGCTTCGGGTCGAAGAGCTCGAGGTGGCTCGGGGCGCCGGCCTGAAACATGTAGACCACCCGCTTCGCCTTCGGGGCGTAGTGGGGCTGCTTCACGGCCAGCGGCGAGGGCGGCGCGACGCCGGCGGCCGATTCCCGCGCGGCGATCGCCCCGGCCGCGATGCCGGCCAGGCCGACGCCGCAATCACCGAAGAACCAGCGGCGGGAGAGCAGCCGGGCACGGGCAGAAAAAAGGGGACAGGCACCATTTGCCTGCGACCCCAGAGCAGTGTGCAACGCGGGGGGCACATGGAGCCAGTCCCCTTTTTTCGCAGTCATGGAGGGCCTCGCTTTGCAGGGTCAGTTTTTGGTGACGGTTTCGTCGAGGTTCAAGAGCACCCGCGACACGAGCGTCCAGGCGGCGGCGTCCTGGGGCGTCGTGCCGGCGGGCAATGCGGGCAACTTTTCGGGATCGCCGGCGGCGATCGAACGCGGGTCGAGCCAGCCGTCGGCCAGCCGTTTGCGCTGGTCGGCCAGGAAGCGGAGCAGCTCCTCCTTCTCTTCGGCCGTCGGCCGCCGCGACGTGCAGAGGAAAAACGCCCGCTCGATGCGGCTCGAGTCGTCGGCGCCCCCCTCGGAGAGCGCGCGGAGGGCGAGGCCACGGGCCGCCTCCACGAAGATCGGCTCGTTGAGCCCCGTGAGCGCGGCCAGCGGCGTGTTGCTCCGCAGCCGGCGGGCGCAGGAGAGGTCGCCCGTCGGGGCGTCGAAATTGCCGAGCGCCGGATCAGGCATCGACCGCCGGCGAAACGTGTAGAGCGACCGGCGATAGCGATCGGCCCCCGTGGCCTCGGGCCAGGCAATCACCACATAGTTGAAGTCGAGAACGTTCTTCGGCACCGGCGGATAGACACTCGGGCCGCCGACCTTCTCCGTGAGCAATCCCGACACCGCGAGCACGACATCGCGCACGACCTCCGCATCGGGGCGGAACCGCGGGCCCCGGGCCAGGAGACGGTTGTTCGGGTCGAGGGCGATCTGGTACGGGGCGGCCGCCGACGACCGCCTGTAGGTGTCGCTCATCACGATCTGCCGGATCGCCTCCTTCTGGCTGAATCCCTTTTCCTGGAAATCGACGGCCAGCCAATCGAGCAGGTCGCGATACTCGGGCACCGGCGCCCGCGTGCCGAAGTCGTCGGGGGTCTCGACGAGCCCCTGGCCGAAGAGCGTCTGCCAGATTCGGTTCACCGCCACGCGGGCTGAGAGCGGCGAGCGGGGATCGACGAGCCACTTCGCGAAGGCGAGCCGCGGTGGGTCGTTCGATTCGGCGAGCGGATGCAGGCCGGCGGGCACATGCGGCTTGACCACGTGCTTGGGCTGGTTCCAGGTGCCACGGTCGAGGAGGTGCGTCGGCCGATGCCATTCGGCCGGCCGCGATGCGGCATGCATGATCGTCGTGGGAGCCTTCGGGGCCTTCGCCCAGGCGGCCGCGATTGTTTCATTGAGGGCCGCGGCCTCGGGGAGCGTCTTCCGCCAGGCCGAGAAGAGGGCGTCGCGATCGGCTTTGGTTCGCTCGGCTGCCGGCTTCCGCGCGGCGAGGACCGCGGCATGGTCGATCGGCGGTGCGGCGGGCGCGGCGTCCTTCGTGAGGCTGAACCGGCAGCAGCCGAGCATC
>JBJTSM010000164.1:0-2602 GCA_046076685.1 Planctomycetia bacterium
CCCGAGACTTTTTGGACCACGCTCTGCTTCTTCGTGATGTTCTGGTGGCGGCCGCGGTCGTTCGCGTCGCGGTGGCTCGTGCCCACGCTCATCGGCGTGATCGCCGGATTGGCGATGCTTACGAAATCGTTCGCCCAGCTCCTGCCGATCGGCCTGGGCCTGGCAGCATGGCACCTGCACGAGATCCGCCACGACGACGGCTCGATCGACTGGCGCCGGCTGCTCACGCGGTCTGTGCCCGGGCTGGCATGGGTGGCCATCGTGTCGCTCGGCATGTTTTCGCTCTGGTTTCTCCTCGATCCTGATCCGGCCGCGATCTGGCGGGAGTTCGTCGTCCAGGAAAATCTCGGGAAGATGAAGGCCGGTCGGCCGAACTACCTGCTCGCGGTGCTCTGGGGGCGGTTCAGCATCTGGCAATACGGCATGACCTGGTTTTCCAATGCCGGGGTGCTGGTGCTGCCGGTGCTCGGCACGTTCATCCGGGGCTGGCAGCATCGCCGCCACGCCTCGCGCGAGGAGCGGCTGCTCTGGATCCTCCTCGGGGTGTGGTTTCTCGTGTTCTTTCTTCCGACACAGCGATCGGGCCGCTACCTGATGCCGGTCATGCCCATGCTGGCGGTGCTGACCGCGATCCACTGGCAGCGGCTGCTTCCTTCAGCCTTCCTCGGCACGCTCGCGATCGCCGGCGTCGTGCTCGGCCTGCTTGCGTGGATTTCGGTGGCCCTTGCGATGGAGCTTGGGGGCGTGCTGCCGTGGGAACACTGGCCGATGCTCGTTGGATCGCTCGCGCTGGTGGCCTATGGGTGCATCGACCGGCGGCGGCGGGCGGCGTCGGCGGTGGCCTCGGCGCTGTGCGTGTCGCTCGCGATTTCAAGCGGCCAACTCGCGTTCGAGCATCCGCACGGCGCGTATCCGCCCGATGTGGTCGCCCGGGCGGCCGGGCGCGTGGTCTGGGTGCCTCGCACGTTCCTCGGCTCGGAAGAGTTTCAGCGGATGCTGCTCCCAGGGGCCGACGTGCGGGGCTACGACGTCGGCACCGAGCCGCCGATCGGCGTGGGCGAGATGCGTGCCGTCATGCAGCGGCTCGACGAGCCTCCGCCCTCGGGCGCGATCGGCAGCCGTCTGGAAATGCACGCCCGGCTCACCACGGACGAGTGCTGGGGCCTGGCGAGTGGCCGCGTGGCGGAAAATCTCCTGCGCCGCGAGTGGCTGGTCGAGTAGCCGCCACGAAGTCAGGCCGCCACGCGGGTTGGGATGGCCACCTCCGCTGCGGCCTCCTCTCGCACGATCCCGAAGGGTGTCCAGGTCAGCCGATGCCGGCGGGTCTGGGTCCGAATGTCCCGATTGTGAATCCACGAGGCATCGCTGACATACGGCCGCGGGTGTTCGAGGTGGAGGCAGATGGCCCGGTGGCGCACATGGCGAAACCGCACTCCCGCATGCATGAGCCGCTCGCCGAGTTCTCGATCCAGGCCGCCATACTGCATTCGCTCATCGAAGCCGTTGACCCGAATCACATCGTCGCGCCAGGCCGAGGCGTTGTGTCCGTTGAAGCTCGCCCGTGTCGGCGTGAGCCGGTCGAGCATCCCGCCGGCCGGTCCGTTCGCAGCCAGAATCTTGAGCCCGCTGCGTATCGATCCCGCGCCGTGCCGTCGCAGCCAGCTCAGTTCCATGCAGTCGCCGCTGACGATCTCCTTCCGCGTGATGGCAAAGCTCGCCTCGTACGACATGCGGATGCATCCACCGGAGAGGGCGTGGCCCGGCCTGGCGAGCTGAGCGTGCGTGGCCACGAAATCGGCTCGTGGAATGCAGTCGCCGTCTGAGAAAATCAGGTAGTCGTCCGTGGCCCGTTCGATCGCACGGTTGAGGATCCGGCATTTTTGAAACCCATGGTGGGGGTGCCAGACATGCATGAGCGGACGCCGCCCCGTGCTTCGGTGGCGGTGGGACCACGCCCACGGTCTCGTGCCCTGAGCCATCGTCTGCCACGATGACTTCCCAGGGGGTGTGCGTCTGGCATCGGTAGCCCCAGAGCACCTTGTCGAGCCACTCAGGGGAATCGAACGTACTGACGATCACCGGAGATGCGCATGGATCAGGCAGCCGCGCGGGCCTCCATGGGATCCGACTGGTAGAGCCGCAGGTCCGCCAGCGGCGGATGGCGAACCCAAGCGGGTTTTCACGGTGGACCGAAATGCCGGCGAGGCAATCACTCACGGGGCGTCTCCTCGACAGAAGCCATCGGCCTCGGTCTGGCTCGCGCTCGAACGATTCAGACCGTGCTGGCGAGGCCGAGGCTTGCCCAGCCTTCTTCCTTTTTCCAGTTCCGCCGCCGGCGGCGGACCCTGCCGGTGCGGCAATCTGGGAAACTACGCCAGCACGTCGGCGGGGGTTTTGCCGGCGGAGCGGAGGTCGCGGATGGCGAGGCCGCCTGATCGCTTCGCGAGCCGGTGGCCTTCGGCATCGCAGACAAGCGGCGCATGGCACCAGGCCGGGGGCTCCCAGCCGAGCGACTCGTAGAGCAGGATCTGCCGCGCGGTGCTCGTGAGCAGATCCTCGCCGCGAACCACCTCCTCGATCTCCATCGCATGGTCGTCGGCGA
>JBJTSM010000165.1:0-6889 GCA_046076685.1 Planctomycetia bacterium
GCTGGCAGTCGCCGGTGCACGGGCCGGTGCATCCCCGATTCGTGCCCCTCGCCGAGCCGTCGGGCATCGGCTGGCTCGACGGGTTCGACGAACTGGTGGCCCGCTGCGGTCTGGTGAGCAACGGGGCCCCCGATTTCGACGCCTCCGGTCGGCTCCTGCACCCGCTCCACGGCCGCATCGCCAACCTGCCCGCCCACCATCTCGACGTCACGCTCGACGATGCCGCGGGCACGATCACGCTCACCGGGGCCGTCGACGAGACGCGGTTCCTGGTGCACGCGCTGCGGATGACGACGTCGCTCACACTCCATGCCGATCGGCAGCGGGTCTCCTGGACCGACACGGTGAAAAACATCTCCGACCGGCCGGCCACCATGCAGATGCTCTACCACATCAACTTCGGGCCGCCGCTCCTGGGCCCGGGGGCCGAACTCGTGGCGGCGGTCGAGGAGCTGGCGCCCTGCAACGACGTGGCGGTCAGCGACGTGCCGACGTGGAATCGCTTCGATCCACCGCGGGCGGGCCGCGGCGAGCAGTGTCATTTCATGCGGCACCGGCCCGACGAGAAGGGGCTCGCGACCGCGATGCTCGTGGCCCCCGAAGGCCGTCACGCCGCCGCGCTCTCCTGGCGAACCGACACGCTCCCGTGCTTCACGCTCTGGAAGAACCAGGGAGGCCTGGCCGACGGCTACGTGACCGGCCTCGAGCCCGGCACGAATTTCCCGAACCCGAGGTCGTTCGAGGAGACGCAGCAGCGGGTGGTGCCACTTGCCCCGAACGCGAGCGTGCGGTTCGACCTGGCGATCGAACACCTCACCGGCTCGGCCGTCGAGGCCACCCGCAGCCGGCTGGCCGCGCTCGGCTCCATCTCGCCGGCCAAGGTTCATCCGCAGCCGCGGCCGGGCTGGAGCCGGTGACACGCCGGCGCTTCATCGCCGCTGCGAGTCGGGGCGAGGTCAGGAACTGCACGAGAGCATCGAGCAGCCCGCGCGGTGGCGGGCCCAGTCGGGCCGCTTGGCCGCGTAGCGGTCGCGGCCCGGCTGCGCGACGTAGGGCCGCCGCAGCACGTCGAGCATCTCCCGCACGAGCGAGAAATTGCCCGCCTCGGCTGCGTCGATGGCCAGTTGCGCGAGATAGTTGCGCGGCACGTAGAGCGGGTTGACGGCGTTCATCCGATCGCGGCGGATGCCGTCGGGCAGCCCCTCCGCCCGGATGCGATCCCGATAGCGGGCGAGCCACGCGGCCAGCGGAGCGCGATCGGGGGCGGCGGCGGACGGCGGTTCGTAGCAGGCGGCGGCGACGGCGGCCGGCAGCGTGGCGTGATCCTGATCGGCTTCGGCCGTGCCGCCAATCGTGGCGAGGCCGCGGAAGAACAGCGTCATGTCGATCTCCGCCCCGGCGAGGACGGGCCAGAGGTCGGCGACGAGCGGGTCGTCTGCGGTAGGCCGTGAGGCGATGCCCAGTTTGTCGGCCATCATCCGTCGGTAGCCTTCCTGGAAGTGCGTGGCATAGGCGTCGAGCGCCGCCTCGAACGGCGCCGGGTCACCCACCACGGGCACGAGCGCGTTTGCGAGCTGCAGCAGGTTCCAGTGTGCGATCTGCGGCTGGGCGATGAACCGGTAGCGGCGGCCCTCCGCGTCGGTGGTGTTGGGCGTCCAGTCGGGATCGACGTTCTCGAGCCACCCGTACGGCCCGTAGTCGATCGTCAGACCCAGGATCGACATGTTGTCGGTGTTCATCACGCCGTGGACGAATCCCACCCGCATCCAGTGGACCATCAGCACCGCCGTGCGTCGGCAGACCTCGGCGAAGAAGGCCGCGACCGCCTCGGGAGGCGCCGGTCCGGGCCCGGCCCAGAACTGCGGGAAGTCGGTCCGCAGCGTGAAGTCGACGAGCCGGTGCAGCGGCTCGATCTCCTGCCGGGCCGCGAAGATCTGGAAATTGCCGAACCGCGTGAACGACGGCGCGACCCGGCAGACGACGGCGCCCGGCTCGGGCCGCGGGTGCCCGTCGTAGAACATGTCGCGGATCACGCTCTCGCCGGTGGTGACGAGCGAGAGCGCCCGCGTGGTCGGCACCCCCAGGTGGTGCATCGCCTCGCTGCAGAGAAACTCCCGGATCGACGACCGCAGCACCGCCAGGCCGTCGGCGGTGCGGGAGTAGGGGGTGGGGCCGGCGCCCTTGAGCTGGAGGGTCCAGTGCTCGCCGCGGCCGTTGACGACCTCGCCCAGGTTGATGGCCCGGCCGTCCCCCAGCTGGCCCGCCCAGTGGCCGAACTGATGGCCGCCGTAGCACATCGCGAAGGGGTCCATCCCGGCAAGCAGCCGGTTGCCGGCGAAGACCTCCGCGAACGAGTGCTCGTCGTCGGGAGACAGGTCGATGTCGAGCAGCTCCGCCACTTCGCGGGCATGGGCCACGAGCCGGGGGGCGACGACGGGCGTGGGACGGGCCCGGGACCAGCAGGCCCCGCGCACCTGCCGGCGTCCCGCGTGCGTCTCAGGATCGCCCGGCAGTTCGCGGGTGAAGCGATTCGTGAAACGCAGCGAATCGAGCATGGTGATGGGCGGATCGCCGCGTCCGCCGTCAGTCGTCGAAGCGGACTTCGCGGATTTCGAACTTCATCGTGCCCGCCGGCACGTCGATCGAGACCTTCTCGCCCACCTTGCGGCCGAGCAGGCCCTGGGCCAGCGGGCTGGCCACGTTGATCCGGCCGGCGTCGTAGTCCTCCTCGCCGGCGCCCACGAGCACGAAGATCTCCTCGTCGCCGAACTGCAGGTCCTTCACCACCACCGTCGCCCCGAACACGACCTCGTCGCCGGCTTCCTTGGCCCGTTCGACGATCACCGCCCGGGCCAGCTTGTCGCGGAGCACGTTGATCTTCGCCTGCATCATCCCCTGGCTCTCGCGGGCACCGTGGTACTCGGCGTTTTCGCTCAGGTCCCCCTCGCTGCGGGCGGCGGCCACCCGCTGGGCCAGCTTGGGCATTTCGACGGTCTCGAGATGATCCGCCTCGGCCTTCAACTTGTCGTAGCCGGCACGGGTCATCGGAATGCGGTCGGATGACATGAGGTGCTCCTGGAAAGATGTCGAGAAAGGTGATGAAAGGATCGGGCCCGGTGATGCGGCCGGTCGCACGGACGGGAAAGGAGGCGTCGCGTCAGCCCGGCGACGCCCGCTCGGGCAGGTAGAGCAGGCGGCCGCAGCTGCGGCACATCACCACCCGGCCCATCAGCAGTTCGGAATGCATGTTGCCCGTGACCTGGTGGAAGCAGCCGCCGCAGCTGTGGCCATCGAGCGCCGCCATGCCGTCGGCGCCCTTGAGCTTGACGGCCCGGTCGTAGAGATCCCGCATGTCGGCCGGCAGATCGCGTTCCGTGGCCTCGAGTTCGCCGCGGAGCCGCTGCACTTCGCCGTCGAGCTGCGTCGCCTCGGCGGCGACGCGGGCCTTCGTCTCGTCGAGCACCTTCTTGGCCGCGGTGACCACCGCCTCCGCCGCGGGCAGATGCTTCTTGACCACGTCCACCCGTTCGAGCGACTCGAGGATCTCGTCCTCGAGCACCTGCGTGGCCATGCGGTCGGCCGCGATCTGCTCGGTGAGCAGCTGGTACTCCCGGTTGGTCTTGCAGGCGTTGAGCTTGCCGTCGAGATCCTTGATCTTCGCTTCGGCGGTCTTCAGCTGCAGTTGCTTCTGATCCGCCGCCAGCTTGGCCTTCTTCACGTCGTCCTGCGCGGCGACCCGGGCGGCATCGGCCGCGTCCACCTGGGCGGTGTGCGCGGCGATCTGCCGCGGGCCGGCGTTGATCCGGCCGCGGAGATCGGACAGCTGCGTGTGGATGCGGTGCAGGGTCCGCATGATCTCGGCGATGACGGCGGTCGACATGAATGGCCTTCGGTTCGTTCGGGGGGAGTCCCCGTCCGCGAAGTCTATCAGATCGGACGCCGAAAACCACCGGTGCGGCCATGCCGCCGGGCCTGGTCAGCCCGGCATGGCTTCGAGGAAGGTCTCGAGCTGCCGCGAGCGGACCGGATGCTGCAGCTTCTTGACCGCCTTCGCCTCGATCTGGCGGACGCGCTCGCGCGTCACGCGGAAGATCCGGCCCACCTCCTCGAGCGTGTACATGTAGCCGTCTGTGAGTCCGTAGCGGAGGCGGATGATCTCCCGCTCACGGTAGGTGAGCGTCTTCAGGAGCGCGTCGAGCCGATCCTTGAGCAGGCCGTGCGTGGCGGAGAGCGTGGGGCTCGCGGTGCTCGCGTCCTCGACGAACTCGCTGAAGCTGGCGTCCTCGCTCTCGCCCACGGGCCGGTCGAGGCTCATCGGCTGGCGGCCCATGTCGATCACCCGCCGCGCCTCTTCGAGCGGCACGCCGGCGGCCTGTGCGATCTCCTCGCACGAGGGCTCGCGGCCCAGTTCGTGGAGCAGCTTCTTCGCCGTGGTCCGCAGCTTCGAGAGCACGTCGATCATGTGCACCGGGATGCGGATCGTGCGGGCCTGATCGGCGATGGCCCGCGTGATCGCCTGGCGGATCCACCAGGTGGCGTAGGTCGAGAACTTGAAGCCGCGGCGGTATTCATACTTGTCGACCGCCCGCATGAGGCCAGTGTTCCCCTCCTGGATGAGGTCGAGGAAGCTCAGGCCCCGGTTGCGGTATTTCTTCGCGATCGACACCACCAGCCGCAGGTTGGCGGCCGAGAGGTTGCGCTTCGCGGCGTCGTATTCCGACTTGAGACGGCCGAACATCTCGACCCGGCGCCGCAGCGAACGCGGGCTCTCGAGCGTCGTCAGCATCAGGTCGCGAAGTTCCTTCCGCATGTCTGCCCGGTCGTCGCGCGACATCTCGCCGGCGTCCATCAGCCGCAGGTTCCGCTGCAGGATGTCCATGCGGGTCGACATGCCCCGCAGCACCTTCACGAGGGGCTGCACCCGCCGCGTCCGCAGGCTGAGCTCCTCGACGAGCATGAGCGACTTGCCGCGGGTGCGGCGGAACCGCAGCCGCGCGGAACGCGCATCCGTGGCCGCCGTCTTGCGGCTGATGAGCATCCGGAAGTCGGCCTTGCCCTGCTCGATCAGGTGTTCGAGCGTCTTGAGGTTGTGGGGCATCCGCGACTGGATCTGTTCCTTCGTCAGCCGCTCGGTCAGCGACACCTTGATCGTGCGATCGAAGGGGAGCTTCCCCTCGTGCACGCGGCGGAGCGTCTCCACCGTCGCCTGCATGGAATAGGAACACCCCAGGATGGCGCGGCGAAACCGCTTGCGGGTGACCTCGATCTTCTTGGCCAGGGAGATCTCCTCCGCCCGCGTGAGCAGCGGGATCTCGGCCATCTGCGCCAGGTACATGCGGATCGGATCGTTGCCGGCGTTCGACGGGGCCGTCGTGATGGCCTCCTCGCGCCGCGGCTGCTGCGACCGCGGCTTGGGGGCGGTGGTCGCGGGCTTCGTCGCCTCCGCGGCGGATGGATCGGGCGGCGTGTCGACCAGTTCGATCCCCTGTTCCTCGAGCGCGACCAGCAGACTGTCGATCTTCTCGGGATCGACGGCTTCGTCCGGGAGATACGAGTTGACCTGGTCGAACGTGAGATACCCCTGCGATCTGCCGGCCGCGATGAGCGCGGTGAGTTCGGCATCGGCGTGGGCGGCGGATCCGGACAGCGGCGGCGCGTTCGGCGCGGCGTGTTCGGCTCCGGGCTGGCCCGCGGCGGAGTTGTCGGATTGGGGCTTCGACACGGTCAGGGTGCTCACAGATCGACGCATCAGTAGGTTCTCCTTCACCATCGTACCGTCACCTCGCGCACCGCCCCCCGGCCGGCCAGGAAGCGATGTTCCGGACGCGGCCGATCGCAGCGACGAGACGGGCACCTTCACCCATCCTTGGGTTCGGTCATGCCCTCATCGACATCGTTCATGCCCTGTGCGGCCCGTCGTTGCATGACGAGCTGCTCGAGCAGGGCCGCCTCCGAGCCGGGGTCCAGCCGGGAGGTTTTCAGTGCCCGCGCGCTCCGATGCGCCTGCCGCTGGGCCGAGCGGCGTCGCAGAGCGTCCTGCAGGTGGAGGATGCGTTCCTGGGGGTCGAGCGGGGTCCGCGTGGCGGTGGTCTCGTCGACGGCCACGAGCAGGCTCTGCAGCGACGGATCGTTGATCTCGAGCAGCAGGCCGGCCAGCGCGATCTGGCGGCCTTCGGCGTGCAGCCGGCGGGCGGCCTCGAGCACGGCCCGCCCCTCCTGGGTTTCAAGTTCGGCGGACTGCACTTCGCGGACGATCAGGCCGGCGCCGTCCGGCACGCCGACGAGCACCTCGATCACCTCACGATCCCAGGCCGGCAGCTTCCGCATGATGCCGGGGTCGGTGTCGGCAGCCGCGTCGCCGCCGCCGGCGGGGGCCGGCCCGCGTCGGCCGGCGTTGTCGCGGAGCGCGAGCAAACGCGTCCGCAGCACGTCGCGCGAGAGGCCGAACCGCCGTGACAGGCGGCCCACCACCTGGTCCACGCGGAGCCGGATCTGCGACGGGGACAGGGTGGACTGCGGCGAGACCTTCGCCAACGCCACGAGCACGCTCTCGACGGCGGCGAGGGCCGCATCGTCGCCGGCGTCGGGGGCGAGCCGGGCGATCGCCTCGTCGAGGCGGTAGTCGAGCGGGTCGCCGGCGGAGGCGACGAGCGACTCGAAGGCGTCGCGGCCCTGTTCGAGCACGAACTCGCACGGGTCCACGCCCGAGGGCAGCCGGGCGATCCGCACGTCGATCGGTTCGGCGAGGAGCACGTCGAGAATCTCGTTGGCCCGCCGGCGGCCGGCATCGTCGCCGTCGAGCACGAGCACGATGCGGTCTGCATACCGCCGCAGCAGTTTGGCATGACGTTCCCCGAGCGCCGTGCCGAGGACCGCGACCACGTCGTCG
>JBJTSM010000166.1:0-3227 GCA_046076685.1 Planctomycetia bacterium
GCCGAGACTTCTGGAGCGCCGTTGGACGGGATCGCGAGCACCGCGTCGGCGGCCCGGGCCGCCGATCCGCCCGTCGCCACCCGCGCCGCCACGGCTTCGATCCGGGCGCGCGTCCGGCCGAGGGCCGCCGAATCCGTGAGCCACTCGATCACGTGGGCCGCCGCGCGTTCCGCCGGATCCTGCACGGCGAGAAACTCCGGGTACACCGCTTCGGGATCGGCCGGCTCGACGTCGCGCGGCGGCCACCATGTGCCCCGCGCGGCCCGAACGGGATCGCGGCAGGCGAGCAGGTTGACGAGCGTGATGAACCGCGCCCGGCGAAACCAACTCTGCACCACATGCGCCAGGCTGCTGATCCGATAGACGATCACGGTGGGCACCCGCGAGGCGAGAAGTTCGAGCGACACCGATCCGCTCACCGCGATCGCGCAGGCGGCCTCCTCGATCAACGCTCGCGTCCGACCGGCCACGATCTCCACGTCGAGGCCGCCGAGAAGCGATTGCTGTGCCGCGAGCATTTCGCGGACGCGCGCCGCATGCCGCTCGTGGAGGGCGCCCACGGCGAACCGCGTTGCGGGCACACGAGCCCTCACAATCGCGGCAGCCCGCATGATCGAGGCGAGGTTTGCCTCGATCTCCTGCCCGCGCGACCCCGGCAGGAGCAATACGAGCGGAGCCGCCTCGTCGCGCTGCCGAGCCGCCGAGAGCGAGAGTTCATCGAAGAACGGGTGGCCGACATACGTGCTCCGCATCCCTTGGGCGGTGAACCACTCGTGCTCGAATGGCAATGCGGAGAGCACGTGGTCGACGAGCCGGCGCATCTTCCCGATCCGCCAACTGGCCCAGGCCCAGATCTGTGGCGGGCAGTAGAACACCACCGGGATGCCGTGCCGCTTGGCTCGCCAGGCGAGCCACCAGTGAAACCCCGGAAAATCTACGAGCACGCACACGTCGGGCCGGGCGTCGAGAAAGCTCCGCTCCGCCCGCCGCGCAAGATCGACGAACCTGTGGATGTTGAGGATCACGCGCAGAAACCACATCACGGCCAACTGCGTGAGGTCGGCCACGAGCACGCAGCCCTCCGCCGCCATGCACGGCCCCCCGAGCCCGACGCACTCGACATCGGGCCGCCGCGCCTTCAGCGCGCGCACGAGCAGCGCCGCATGGTGGTCGCCCGAAGGCTCGCCGGCCGACACGAACACGCGCATGAAAAAACTCCGCGGAGCCTTTGGGGGCCCCGCGGAGTATTTCATGTTTCCGACACCGGCCCTAGGCCAGTTGGAGGGCTATTTTGCAGCCGGCGCGAAGCCCTTCTCGATGTTTCCAAAGACGAGGTTCACCTGCTCATCGGGAGAGGCCTTCTCGACCTTACCCTTGCAGTTCGGGCAGCAGAAGCCGACCTCGACACCGCCGATTTCGACCTGCGTGCCGGCCTTCACGGCCCCGCCGCTGAACGGGCAGCCCTTCTGAACGAGCTGGCCGGTGCTCACCATCTGCTGGTGGGCCTTCGCGGCGAACTTCGAGGAATCCTTGGCGAACGCGCCGGCACAATTGCCGCAGCAGAAGTAGACCTTGCCGCCGTCGAAGTCGGCGCTCTTTGTCGGATCGCAGTTCTTTCCCGACACCGGGCAGGCGGCGTCCTTCGGATCCTTGACGGCAGCCGACACGAGCACGGACGAGCAGCAGATGGCGACGAGCATCGCCGCGATGGAGATCGAACGCTTGGTCATCATCAACTCCTTGAATTTCTTGGAACGTTGCACGAGCAGCGACACTGCCGAAGCCGCAGTATAGGGCGGTGTCGAACCGCGCCGCAACGGCGTATCCGGCCTGTTTCGCCCGAGGTTTTCGCTCATGCCCACAGGCGACTGATCACGCCGTAGTACAGCGGGATTCCGAGGCTGATGTTGAACGGAAAGGTGACGCTCAAGGAGAGCAGTTCGAAGAGGCCGGGATTCGCCTCCGGGACGGCCTGCCGCATCGCCGCGGGCACGACGATGTAGGACGAACTGGCGCACAGCAGGGCGAAGAGCAGTGCATCGCCCTTGCTCATGCCGAGCACATAGGCGAGGCCGATCCCGATCGCCGCATTCGCCAGGGGGGCCAGGATGCCGAACGCCACGAGCTTGGGGCCGACCTCGATCAACTTGCCCGCCTTCCTCGCCGCGAGCATGCCGACATCGAGCAGGAACAAGAGCACGATGCCCTTGAAGATGCCCGACATGAACGGCTTGAGGCTTTCACCGGAACTCGGGCCGGTGATGACACCGATCACGAGGCTGCCGACCAGCAGCAGCACCGTGCCATTGAAGAACGACTCGTGGAGGATCGCCCGAATTCCGGTGCGTCCGCCCCCCTCCGTGCTTCGCGGCGCGAACATCCGCACGAGCATGATGCCCATGATGACGGCGGGCGACTCCATCAACGACATGACCGCCACCATGTGCCCTCCGAATTCGACGTGCTGGCGGGAGAGGAATTCGGTGCCGACGACGAACGTGACGATGCTGATCGAGCCGTAGGTGGCGGCCATGGCGGCCGCGTCGTAGACATTGAGAATCCGCCGAAGGAAGAAAAACGGGTAGAAGGGGACGCACAGGGCCATGGCCATGGCCGCCACGATCGTGGCGGCCACCTCGGCCGTCAGCCCGGCCTGGGCGAGTTTCTCGCCTCCCGTGTAGCCGATCGCGATGAGCAGATAGGTCGAAAAGAACTTGGGGAGCGGATAGGGCAGCTCGAGGTCGGAGTGCAGGAGCACCGACACGAAGCCGAGGAAGAAAAAGAGGGCCGCCGGGCTGAGAACATTCGTCAGGATCGTCTGGGTGTCCATGCTCGTTTCCTCCGTTCGCAACGGACGGAGTATCGTCGCTCGCAAACCACCGGATCGAATAGAGAAGACGCCGATTTCCATAGAAAAAATCAATGTGTGCAGGCCATCGCGGCGAGCCACCTCGCCCATTGGTTTTTTCTATCGTTTTCGCAATCTTCTCTATTGGCACCTCGGGATTCGATGGCCGATACCGATGGTGTCAGTGGATCGATCCCAGATATCGACCGGCTTCTTCTCTCGAAGAACAGATCAGGAGACCTGCGAATCATGTGCAGCAATGGATTATCGACGATGACCAGCCGGCGGCGGTGGCTGGGGGGCACGGTGGCCGGAGCCATGGCCGCGTCGTGGCAGGGGGGAGTTTCTCACCATGCCCGGGCAGGACAGTCGCCGGCCG
>JBJTSM010000167.1:0-9140 GCA_046076685.1 Planctomycetia bacterium
CCGGGTCGCAGCTGCGTCGCCTCCACCAGTTCCTCCTCCTCCGTGCCGCGGTCGCCCGTGCCGCTGCCGCCCACGAGCCGGCTGGCCTTCGTGGGCGCCAGTCGGATGAGCGACTCGATGCTCGCCTCGGCCCCGGCGGCAGTCCGCTTTTCGATCAGCGACGAAACGATCATGAAGAAGGCCACGGCAGCGGCCTCCTGGTAGTTGCCGCTGGCCATCGCGCCGATCACGGCCAGGGCCACGAGCGCGTTCATCCCCGCCTTCCCCGCGACGAGATCCCGCGCGGCGGCGGCCACGAGCGGCCCGCCGAGCAGGAGCACGGCCAGGGCAGCGGGCAGCGCCGCGAAGAACGGCTGCTTCCAGAGCCAGCCCGCCGCCAGCGAGCAGAGCAGGAGCGTGCCGCCGACGAGCGTGGAGACGATCTGCAGCCGCAGCCAGCCACCGAGCCGCGGGGCCGCCTGCGCCGCCGCGTCGCGCGGACGGAACGCGGAACGATCGGCGGCGGACGGCCCCTGGGGACGGACCGTCGAATCATCGAGCACGGCGGTGGTCACGCGGAGGGCTCCTGGCGCAATGGCATCCTGGGTGAAACGTCGGTCCCGCGAGCAGAGCATCGGGCCGAAATGGCTGCGGCCGCCCGAGGGCGGCCGCAGCGGAGTCGTCACGACCGGTCACACCCTGCGGGCGGCAATGCCCGGGGTCGCCGGCAGGGGATCAATCACCGCCACCGGCCCCGGCGGCGTCGGCCGAGCCCAGATCCTGGATCCAGAGCTTGCCCCGCACCTCCTTCAGGGCCGAGTCCTTCAGCTCGTACGCGGCATTCGAGTTGGTGGCGGCACTGGAGCCCCCGACCTTGCTCGCGCCGATCCAGCTGTCGGCCGTGTCGTTCCAGCCACCCTCGTCCTTGATGCGGGCGACGTGACCGTCGGCAAACAGGATCTGGGCGGCTCCGCCCGACCAGAGGCCGTTGCCGTCCTTCCGGGCGCCCACGACCGGATAAAAGTCATTCATTTCGTGCAGGGCCAGATCATGGGTCGTCGTCGCCGAGCTGAGCGCGGCACCACCATTGAGCGGGGTGCCGTTCGGGACGCTGAAGGCCCCGGCGACGCCCGCCTCATACGTGGTGCAATTCTTGCCGTCCGTGAAGGACTCGACCGCGAAGTCGCCGTCATTCGCGATCGGCTTCTCGCCGGCGAGGTCGAACCCGAAGAAGGTGTTCACGGTGCCGGCGACAGCACCGCTGATCGCCGCATCCGCGCCGTCGCCGTTTCGCGAGTTGGCCATGAGGGCGACGATCTCGCGATTGACCTTGCACTTCATCAGCTTGTCCTCGCTGAGCGGACCTTCGCCGTCGAACGGGCTCTTGCCACCGTCGCGGGTGTCGGCATTGACGGTCAAGCTGCCCGCGGCGCTCCGGGACGCGGTGCCCGAGGACTTCTGGTCGCCGCGCGAAAAATGCCACGACGTGGCAAAGTTCGAGTTGTAGCCGGCATCCCAGAGGTTTTCCCGCTTCTGGCCGACCGTCCACGCGGCGGCGTCCTTCGGGCCGTCCGTGCCGCCGAAGTGCACGTTCGTGGTCTTGCCGCCCCACCGCGTGGGATTGATGTTCTTGGTGTTGGTGGCGTTCACCGCACCGGTGTAGTCGAGCAGTTTCTCGTTCAGCTTCGACGGATTCGAGGCGTCGAGCGCCTTGTTG
Organism: Planctomycetia bacterium; assembly: GCA_046076685.1. GTDB lineage: Bacteria > Planctomycetota > Planctomycetia > Pirellulales > UBA1268 > CAMCQY01. The sequence goes on from JBJTSM010000167.1 coordinate 1,697, forward strand.
GGATTGGCCACCTTCAGCTTGACGACGTCGGCCACCCAGCCGGTGCGGCGGATGTCGCCGTCGCGGTGGTGGTCGAAGGCGCCCGTGGTGAGCTGGCCGCGTTCGGCCGTATCCTGGTCGGCCGTCAGCATGAAGGCCCGGCCGAAGCCGTTGAGGTTCATGTTGGCCCCGGCGGCGATCGCCGACTGCCGGGCCGCACTGAGCGCCGGCAGCAGCAGGGCCACCAGCAATCCGATGATCGAGATCACGACGAGCAGTTCCACGAGCGTGAAACCCCCTCGCCTCTGGAGCGATGAAGAACGCATAAAACAATCCCTTGGGTTGGTATCCGAACCGGTTGTCGCGCCGAAGCGGAGACATCCTCCATCTCGGCCCGGGCATGCTATGGCCGGGCGATGAGCCGATTGTGAATCTATCGTGAGAATTGCGTGAGGACGGCGGATTCCGGCCGGCGGCGGAGCCGGCGAAAAAGAGGCGGAAACCCCGGCCCGGCCGTCGGGCGGTCTACCGCAGGGCCTCGGCCACGGCGTTCCGGTCGTCGGTCCAGGGCCGTCGCGACGCCTGCTCGCCGACGGGCTGCCACCGCCAGCGATCGCTCGTCGGGTGGACGTAGATGTGCTGGATCGCAGCGAGTGAACGGCTGAGCGCCATCCAGTGCGACCCCATCCTCGCGAAGTCGTCAGGCACGTCGAGGTCGTGCCCGTCGAGGGCCATCCAGCCGCCGTCGGCCGCCAGGGACTCGATGATCGGCACGAAGTCGAGATACCGGTTGGAAATGTGAACCGCCACGACTCCCTCGGCGGTGAGCTTGCGGCCGTAGAGGGCCAGCGCCTCGCGGGTCAGCAGATGCGTGGGCACGGAGTCGCCGGTGAAGGCGTCGACGACCAGGAGGTCGAGCCCGCCATCGGGCTCGCGCTCAAGCGCCTGGCGGGCGTCGTCGACGACCAGCCGTGTCCGCCCGCGGCAGTCGGCGAGAAACGTGAACCAGTCCGGGTTTGTCGCGATCCGCACGACCGCCGGGTCGATCTCGAAAAAGACGCACTCCTGCCCCGGCTCGACATAGGAGGCGATCGTGCCGACCCCCAGCCCCGCGACGCCGATGCGGCGCAGCGGCCGCATGGCGGACAGCGACGTGAAGACGCCGCCCAACGGCCCGGTCTGGTGATAGTAGGAGAGCGGTATGCGCCGCCGCTCGGGGTCGGACGACACCAGTTGGACACCGTGCGAAATGTTGCCGTGGATCAGCTGCCGCGAGGGCCCGTTCGCATCGTCGCGCACGCGCAGGACGCCGAAGAACGTCCGCTGGCGGTGAAGCACGCCATCGTTCGCCTCCCCGAGCCAGAAGAATCCCAACAGGATCGCCACGACCGCGAACCCCCGCTCCCACCGCCGCATCACGGCGAGCACCGCGAAGACCGCGGCGGCGACGACGGGAAGCCACAGGCTGCGCGGCACCTGCAGGCCGTGCACCATGCCGCTCGCCAGGGCGATGGCACCGGCGGCGAGCAGGGCCGTCAGGCCGCGGACGGGCATCGGCCAGGCCCCGCGGCAGGGTGGCATGAGCGCCGCCACGGCCGCCACGACGAGCGGATACTCGTAGTGGGCGTCGAACAGGAGCGGCGCCACGAGCGCGTTGGCCAGTCCTCCACACGCCCCGCCGACGGCCATGGCCAGATACAGGCTCGTGAGCTGCTCCGCCGGCGGCCGCTCGTCCACGAGCATCCCATGCAGGCAGACGCAGACGACGAAAAAGATCGCGAGGTGCGCCGCGATCACCAGCCACGCCGGCTGATAGACGGCACACGCGAGCATCACCGTCACGGCTCCCGTGGCCAGGAACAGGGCGACCGGTTCGTGGCGGCGGAGCGTGCGGCCGCCGGGGCTGAACACGAGGACGAAGCTGGCCAGGTAGGCGGCCAGCGGCAGGATCCACAAGAGCGGTATGGGCGCAACTTCCACGGTGGCATGGGTCGTCACGCTGGCCAGCCACGAGGAGGGCAGGGCCGCGAGCAACGCCCACCGGCACCAGGTCGACCAGCCCACGACCTGCTGCCCGCGGCCGCCCGCACCGTCGTCGGGCGAGCGAGCGTCACCCCGCCGGCCGACGACGAGCAGCCAGCCGCTGGCCAGCGCGAGCACGCCCACCACGGCATACAGCACCGCCAGCCAGGTCGCCTGGGCCGTCAGCCCCGCCACCGGCTCGAACATGAGCGGATAGGCGAAGAGTCCGGCAAAACTGCCCGCATTGCCCGCGGCATAGAGCGAATAGGCCCGCGTCTCGGCGGCCGTGGACGGGCTGCGGTCGCCGGCGTCCTGCCGGGAAACCCAATGGCCGAACAACGGCGCGAGCGTGGCGACGAAGAAGAAGGCGGGCCCGACCGTGACCGCCAACAGGACGAGCACCACCAGCGGCACGGGCATCGCCGACCGACCGACGTCAGGCGGCCCGAGCCCGACACCCAGGGAGGTGATCGCCGCCGCCGCGACGAACAACGCCGCCTGCACCGCCACCTGCCGATGCGGGCGAGCCTGCCGGGTGAGCCGGTGCGCGTAGCAGTAGGCCGCGACAAGGACCACCTGAAAAAACGCCAGGCACGAAATCCATACCGCGGGCGCGCCCCCAAACCTCGGCAGCAGCCATTTGCCGGCGAACAGCTCGATCAAGAACAGGCAGGCCGACCCGGCAAACGCCGCGACGAGCGGCACGGCATCCGTGAAGCGACGCCCGACGGATGACCGATCCGCTTGCTGTGCCATCTCACCGCTCCGCGGGCAAAAGGATCGGCTGGCCGGATCACCCATGGCCGAGGTGCCGGCCCGCACGGCGGCTTCCACGGGCCGTCTCTGGCGAGTCTACCGCTGGAGACGAGAAAATCCACGCGGCGGGCTGCCTCGGCTCGAGCGACCGTCACGGCGGGCGGGGCCGCCCGGCCCGCTCGAGGTTCGCGCGAAAATCCTCGCGGTGGGGCGCGAGCTTGACGGCGGCCGCAAACGACCTTTCGGCATCGCGCAACCGGCCTGCTTCGGCGTGGATCACGCCCAGCATGTTGTGGGCTTCGGCATCGCCTTGATGCCGCCGGAGCACGGCCTGCACCTGCTCGGCGGCCGACGCCGATTCGCCCCGGGAGAGCAGGAGCTTTGCGAGGTTGAGCCGGGCGTCGCCGTCATCGGGCCGCAGGCGGATGCTTTTTCGCCACGCCACCTCCGCTCCGGCCGCATCGCCCTGGAACAGTCGCGCGAGGCCGAGGTTGTTCCAGGCCTTGAACCGCTCGCCATCGAGTTCGAGACAGCGCTCGAAGTCGCGGATGGCCGCCGCATCGTCGCCGGTGGCCGCGTGGGCATTGCCCAGATTGAACCAGCTGTCGGCGTCGGAGGCGTCACGTTCGACGGCTCGGAGCAGCAGCGGCAACGCGGCCCCGGGCCGCCCCCCTTCCGTGAAGGCGAGGCCCAGATTGTTGAGGGCGACGGAGGTCTCGTGGCCGGACTCGAGCGCGGTCGTAAACAGGGTTTCTGAATTCCTCCACTGATCGGCTCGCCGCCACGTGATCGGCAGACAGACGACCGCGACGGCGAGGCCGGCGACGATGGCCGATCGTCTGCCGAACCGCGTGAAGCCACCGCCTGACAGCCATTCGATCGCCAGGGCGACCGCCAGTCCGGGGCCGAGCATCGCGAGATACAGGTAGCGGTCAGCGACCGTGGAATGGTTTTGGTAGACGAATTCCGTGAACCCCAGAACCGGCAGGAGCGGGATCAGGAAGAGCGCCAACGGCAGCCTGCAGCCGCGACCGTGAGGCAGGAACGCCGCGGCGGCGCAGGCGATCGCCAGGAGACCGGCCGCGACGGGGGCACCCGGGTCGGACAGCGTCACCTGTGGCGTTCGCCCGTAGACGACACACAACTCGGTGGGAACGAGGAGTTTGCAGAGGTACCAGGCGACGGCATCCCCGGCGATGAGGGGCCGGGCGATCAGCGGCACGTGAACCAGCGTCAGTTCCGCAGGTTGCGCCAGCCGCGTGCAAACCGCCGCCGCGACCGCCAGGCCGGCCCACGGGGCCAACGCTCTCAGGAGGACGGGGCGGGCCCGGTTGCCGCCGCGACTGGCGAGGGCGAACGCGAGGAGCGGCGTCACCATGGCAGACGGCTTCGCCAGCAGCCCGATGACGAAGCTGCCGGTGGCCAGCGCATAGGCCGATGACCGCGGCGGCCCTGTCTCGGGGCCGTCGGCCCACGCGAGGAACGCTTCCAGCGCCAGCAGCGAGAACACGGCGGCCAGCAGGCCGCGCTGCTCGGAGATCCATGCGACCGACTCGACCTGGAGCGGGTGCACCGCGAACACCAGGCAGCCAGCGACCGCCGCCCATGGCAGCGTCGTGAATCGCCGCAGGATCCTCAGGACGAGCACCGCGGCGACGACGTGGAGCGCGAGGCTCACGGCGTGAAAGAGCCCCGGCCGGGGTGTGGCCGTCGGGGCGTCGCCGTGCAGGCTGCGACTCGCCACGCATTCGGCCGCGAAAAGCATGTAGCTGACCGGCACGTAGAGCTGGCCGTAGGGATGCGCCCAGAAATCGGCGAGTCCCCGCCACGACACCGGAAAAAAGGCCGGGTTCTCGGTCACGTGGAGAGGGTCGTCGAAATTGACCCAATCGTGGGCGACGATCCTGCCGAACCCGACCAGGATGACGGCCACGACCGTGATGGTTTCGGCGCTGAACCGCCTCGCTCGAGCATGCATCGGGGCATTTCCTGCCACGGTTCACTCTAGGCAGAGGGTGACTCGACCCGCCGCGGCACGAGCCGGCCGGTCGTGTCGGTCACCTGCGCCCCGCGGTCGCCCGCCTCGTGATACTCGGCGTCCTGGTTCACGTTCCAGACGTCGAAGACCTGCTCGCCCGCGAGGATGTTCTTGACGGTGAGCATCGCCGTCATCATCGCGTGGTCCTGGTTGTTGTACTTGTGCATGCCGTTGCGGCCCACGAGATGCAGACCGGGATAGTGCGTCTCCAACTCCCGACGGATCGTCTCCACGTGGCGGGCATAGTCGTCGTCGTAGACGGGATAGGCCTTCGGCTGACGGACCACGTGGCCGTCGAGCACGTCGCCGGCCTTCACGAGCCCCAACGACTCGAGTTCCCGTGAAGCGAGTGCGACCAAGTCGGCGTCGGCGCTCGACCAGAGCCCATCCCCCTCGAAACAGAAGTATTCCAGGCCGTAGCAGGCGAGATCGGCGTCGGGCACCATCTCCGGCGACCAGCTCGCGAAGTTCTGCACGCGGCCCACCTTCACCCCCGGCTCGTGGATGTAGATCCAGTTGTCGTCGAACCGGCTGGTCGGCCGCACGATCAGGGCCACCGTGAGAAAATCGCGGTACCGCAGCTTTGCCGCGGCTTCGAGCACGGCCGGCGGCAGCGCCGGCCGGATGCTGGCGGCCAGTTCCCGCAGCGGGGCCGACGAGATCACGTGGTCGGCCTCGATCCACTCAAGCGTGCCGGACTGATCTTGGCCCGTGCGAAAGCCCACCCGCCAGCCGCCGCCGTCCGGCAGCTTTTCCACCGCCTCGACGACCGCCCCCATCCGGATCGTGCCCCCCTGCGCCCGCGTGCGGTCGGCCGCCGCCTCCCACATCATGCCCGGCCCCTTCCGCGGATAGCGGAAGGTGTCGATGAGCGTCTTGATCGTCTGCGACCGGTCGGCCGGCTTTTTCTTCTTGGGAACGAGCGCCGCCAGGATCGCCGTCGACAGGGACAGCCCCTTGATCCGCTGGGCGGCCCAGTCGGCCGAGATCTCCTGGCAGCTCATCCCCCACACCTTCTCGGTGTAGGTCTTGAAGAAGATGCCGAAGAGCCGCTTTCCGAACTTGTTGGAGACCCAGTCCTCGAACGTCCGCGGGTTCTTCACCGGAAAGAGCCGGGCCTTGGCATAGGAGGCCACGCACCGCGCCGACTCGAGCAGCCCGAGATTCTTGAGCGCCTCGCCCGCCTTGAGCGGGTAGGCGTAGAACTTGCCCCCGTAGTAGATCCGCGACGACCGCGGCCGCTGGAGCAGGTCGTCGCCGAGCAGTTCGGTCCAGAGGTCCTCGACCTCCTGGGACTTGGAAAAAAAGCGGTGCCCGCCGATGTCGAAGCGGAAGCCCCGGTATTCGACCGTCCGGGAGATGCCGCCGACATACCGCGAATCCCGTTCGAGCACGGTGACCGCCGTGCCGGCCCGCGTGAGCAGGTAGGCCGCCGTGAGGCCGGCCGGGCCGGCGCAGATGATCACCACGTGGGGGGACGTTGCCATGAACCTGTTCCCTGGTCGTGCGACGGCCCGAGATGTTTCTCGGGCCGCTTTCCAGTCCACAGCGTACCCTACGCAAGCCGCCGCGACTCTGCCTGCGAACGCGAGACGGGCCCTCCCGGCCGCGACCCGCCGAAATGGGGGGAGGCTCATGGAAAACTCACACTGTTTCGCCCACCCGTCGGGTACCTTACAGAGAAGTGTTCGTTCGAGCAGTCCCACATCGATCGAAGGAGGCTTCCCGATGAGTTCATCCTCTAAAGATGCAAAGCTGCGCCGAAAAGAACGGGAGTGGAAACCCAAGCTGAAGGACAGCGGCCGGAAGGCCGTGGCCGCCGGCAGCGCCACATCGCAGGCAGCGCAGTTGGCGATGACCAACATCAAGGACATCGGCCGGCGGCGCGACCGCGGTCAGGACGTCGACGACGCCTACCTCGCCAAGGTCAGCCAGGCCATCGATCCCACCGCCGCCCTCAAGCAGCAACAGGCGGCAGCCGCACGGAATCAGGCCCGCGGGCTGCCCGGCTGGGCCTACGGTCTCGCTGCGGCCGGCATCGGGTGCCTGCTGCTCTGGGCCGGTGCAACGGTGCTCCGTGGGGCTGCGCATTCCGTCGCCGGCACGGTCTGGCTCAATCAGCAGCCACTCGCCGACGTCGAACTCTGTTTCCATCCCGCGCAGTCGGGTGCGGCGCCGACCCGTATCAAGACGGCGTCCGACGGCACGTTTGCCCTCAAGACGATCCCGGCCGGTTCCTACAAGGTCACGTTGCGAGCCGAGGAAGGGACCGGAGTCGGCATCCCTGCACCTTACGCCGACCCCAAGTCGACGAAGTTCCGCATGAAGATCGAACGGGATCTGCCGAACGTCTCGTTCTACGTCCGCTGAAGGCACGATCCGACTTGTCGGAACGCCGGATCGGGGCGGCACCATCACGTGGCCATCCGCTGCACGAGCGGCGTGAGCCGTGCGATCGCCTCCTCCACGTCGGCGGCGGTCGTCGTCCAGCCGACGCTCAGCCGCACTGCACCGCGGATAGCCGCAGGCTCGAGTCCCATCGCCACGAGCGCACGCCGGCTCGCTCGACCCGCTCGTGCAGGCCGTGCCCGTCGCCAGGCAGACGCCCGCCAGATCCGCCGCCATCGCGAGGGCCTGCCGGTCGAGACC
>JBJTSM010000168.1:0-2249 GCA_046076685.1 Planctomycetia bacterium
AGTCTCCATGATCACCGAGTGTACCCCCAGGAAGCCTGCCAGACCGTCGCGGCTTGCCTAGACAAATAAGCCTAGACAAATAAAAAGCGGCCGGGGTGTATTTCAACCCCGGCCGCTCTTGCTTGACGTGCGGGCATTCAGCGAGCCCTCGCACGAAACCCGCCGGCAACATCCGCCTACTTCTTGGCGGCGGCCGCCTTCTTGTCCTGCTTCGGCTTCATGCTCTTCTTGTCGTTCTTCTGCGAATTGTTTCCCTTGCCCATGTTGACGCTCCTGCGGGTTTCCGTGTGGGTTCGGCTGCATGCGAACCCTTCCGTCAACTCAATCGGCACATTCGCCGCCCGCGCTTTCCCTTTTCCCCATCAGAAACTCACGAGCGCCCGGGTGCCGACGATGAGCGACGGCTCGGCCGATCGCAGTGAAGGCACGACGTACTGCACGTCCGGCGTGATGCGGACAGCCCGCGAGACCGCGTAGTTGTAAAAGCACTCGACGCCCTGGCCGTCGCCGACCGGGCCGAACTGCGACGTGATCAGCGTCCCGATCCGGGGGCTCGCCGACGCCCAGTACCAGCCGATGCCGAACGTGTCGTCGCGCCGCGCGCGGCCCAACGCGTTGCCCCCGGCCCGAAGCTCAGGAACGCGTCGATCGGGCTCGTGCTCGCATCCGCGATGCCGGCGCGGCCAAACGGACCAAAGCCCCGCGTCGAGTCGGCCGGATCGACGAACAGGAATTGATCGAAGTTCCAGTACAGGCACAACGAGCCGCGGTCCGTCGTCGGGATGGAGCACGACTCCCGCCCCCAGCGTGGAATAGGGCACGGTCGCGCTCACGATCGGATTGAACACGAACCCCATGTTCGAGAACTGCGTCTTGCCCCGTCCGTGGGCGAAGGCATTCATGTCGCCGTCGAGCGTGTCCATCTTGCCGGCAAACACCGAGACCGTGTCGGTCAGCTCCTGCGTGAGCAGCACGTTGGTCAGATACATCTCCTCGCTGCCATACACCGGCAGGTCGGCGATCAGCGTGGGCGAGATGAAGCAGCCCACGTTGCCGACGATCGTTTCGCCGTAACGATGCTCGGCCCGGAGCTTGAGGTGGAGCCCGTCGTGCACGCCGAGCATGCCCCCGTCGGTGAGCACGCAATAGTCGCCGTGCCCGGCGTAGTCGAAGGCTCGGGCGAAGCCGCCGTTCGCGTTGCCGGTGAAAAAGCTCGTATTGTCGGCGAGGACGGTGACCCCGGAGTCGGCCAGCCGATCGCGGAGGCCGGTCGCGGTGCCCAGGAGATGCGGAGCCGTTTCGTAGGCCGGCTCCTCGATGTAGGGCTGTGGCGGATCCACTGCCAGGGCGATGCCGACGGCCCACCACCACAGCCCGGCCACCAGGCACATGATCCGCCGGCCGATGGCCCATGGCCGCCGTTGCCCATCGCGAGCATCACCGTTCGGTCGCATGAATGCTGCCTGTCCCGTCGACTGCCGCTCCGTCCTTAGCATCGACGCCGTCAGGCGACCGGGTGTGCCGAAATCACGGTCGCCGGCGGGAACGCATTCAAGGGGCGAAGCTGGGCAAAGCCTGCGGGGCCGGCGACGACGCTCTCGCTCTTGTGAGCGAGGCCATGCCCGACGCGCAGAGCGCTCGAATCTACTCGAGGCACCGTGCCCCTGCCGTTCAGTCGACGGCGCGGAACCGTGGCACGTGCTGCCCGTCGATCTCAACCGTCTCGGTGAACATCGCCGCCGGCCGCACCCAGAGGCCGCGCTCGCCATACTCCTGCCGGTAGACGACGAGTTCCTCGAGCGTCTCGCTGTGTCGGGCGACGCCGAGCACGGTGTAGTCGTTTCCTTTGTAGTGCCGGTAGCGGCCGGGGCGGACGAGAGCCATACGCTGCCTCGAATGGGACGGGTGAACCTCGGGCCGGCACGCCACACGCTGCGGCCAAGAGCCGGATTATTCTATGCTGGCGATCCCCGAATCATGCCCGAGCAGCCCTCACGCTTTCGCGCCTTCTCCCGAGCCGCCCGGCTCCGCTGTCCCCGGTGTGGCAGCGGACCGCTCTTTCGCGGCGCCTTCCGCATGCACCCGGCCTGCCCGCACTGCGGCTTTTCCTACGAGCGGGAGCCCGGGTTTTACCTCGGGTCGATCTACCTGAACTACGCCGCCACGGTCATCCTTACCGGCGCGGCCTACGCCCTGCTCGTGATGGGCCTGGGCTTCTCGAACGAGACAACGCTGGGCATCTGCCTCGC
>JBJTSM010000169.1:0-2505 GCA_046076685.1 Planctomycetia bacterium
CTGGCCGCTCTGCTCGAGGAGGTCGAGCATCGCCGCGACCTCCGCGTCGAACGCCTCGATCCGCGTGGCGTAGTCGAGCATGTCGCGGCGGACGATCTCGTCGTCGGGCCAGTAGCCCGGCACGCGATCGATGTCGGCGGGCTTCTTGCCGGCGGCGAGGCCCGCATCGCGGGCGTAGGGCCGATGGGGATTGGTGCTGCCAAACCAGAAGAAGGCCGGCTTGTCGGCGGGCAGGCCGGCGAGAAACTCGCGGTAGCGGCCCGCGGCCTGGCCCGACTAGGCGAGGCCGGGCGGCCCGATGCCCCAGGTACGGTCGATCGAGTTGGTGCGGTCGCTGCCGTCGGCCGTCTTGGCCACGCCCGGGCTCCAGAACTTGCCGGCGGCCCCCACCGCCACTCCGGCGTCGGCGAGCGCCTCGGTGAAGGCCTTGTATTCGGGCGGGAAGAACGGATTGTGGTTGGCCGCCGCCTCGAGCTGCCAGGGATAGCGGCCGGTGAGGATCGCCGCCCGCGACGGCGAGCACTTCGACGTGGGCGTGTAGGCGCGGTCGAAGGTGACGCCCTCGCGGGCGAGCCGGTCGATCGTGGGCGTCTTCGCCCAGGTGCAGCCGTAGGCGCCGAAGTGGGGCGACGCATCGTCGGCGATGCAGAAGAGCACCCGTACCGGTGGCTGCGGCTCGGCCGCGCCCCGGTTCGCCGGGATCGAGAACGCGATCGCGGCGACCATGACCGCGGCAAGGCTTGTTCGCTTGAAGGGCATGCCTCCGATTATAGATGGAGGCGAGCAGCGAAGCATGGCCTGGCACGCTTCCTACCGATACCGCCCACGCCCGCCCAAAAATGCAAACGCATGAGCGCCAAGGCAAACAGCACTGCCGTTTCGTCACCGCAGTATAACAGTCGGCGGTCAGCCTCGATCGCCCCGCGGAGGTCTTCATGCGCCTATCCACCCGTCTGCTCACGATCATCAGCGCCGCCTTCCTCGCGATTCCACTTCGTGCGGCCGGGCTGGATGATCCGGCGCCGCCAGCCCCCCCAAAGCCCGCGAAGAACGTGCTCTTCCTCGTCTCCGACGACCTCAACACGATGCTCGGCTGCTACGGCGACCCGCTCGCCAAGACGCCGCGGATCGACGCACTCGCCGCCCGGGGCACGCTCTTCGAGCGGGCGTATTGCACGTGCCCACTCTGCGGCCCGAGCCGCAACTCCTTCCTTACGGGCCTCTACCCGAATGCCACCGGCATCTTCGCCAACCAGCAGGTGTTTCGGCAGACGATTCCCACGCACCCGAGCCTGCCGGAGCTCTTCCGCCGGCATGGCGGCTTCGCGGCCCGCGTGGGCAAGCTCTACCACTACAGTGTGCCAAACAGCGTCGGCACGGCGGGGCACGACGACCCGGCGAGCTGGGAGGCCACGTTCAATCCCGCCGGGGTCGATCGGCTGGAGGAGGAGCCGCGGATCATCACGCTCACGCCCGGCCAGTTCGGCGGCACGCTCTCCTGGTATGCCTCGCCCGAGCCCGACGAGCGGCACACCGACGGCATCCTCGCCCGGCAGGCTGAGCAGCTGCTCGCGATGTGCGCGGCCGACCGCAGCAGGCCATTCTTTCTCGGCGTCGGCTTCTTTCGCCCCCACCTGCCCTTCGTCGCCCCCCGCACTCCTTATTTCGAGATGCATCCGCGGGAGCAGATGCCCGTGGTCACGGGCGTGGCGGAAGACCAGGCCGACCTGCCCGCCGCGGCGCTCGGCAGCCACAAGACCGAGCAGGAACGGCTCACCGACGACCTGCGCCGCGACTGCCGCCAGGCCTACAACGCGAGCATCAGCTTCATGGACGCGCAGGTCGGCCACGTGATCGCCTCCCTCGACCGGCTGGGCCTCGCCGACGACACGGTGATCGTGTTCACGAGCGACCATGGCTACCACATGGGCGAGCACGGCCTCTGGCAGAAGATGAGCCTGTTCGAGGAGAGCTGCCGCGTGCCGCTGGTCGTCGTGGCGCCGGGCGTGACGCGGGCGGGCACGCGGGTGGCGAGCCCCGTGAGCCTGGTCGATCTCTATCGCACGCTCGCGGCGCTCTGCGCACTCGAAGCCCCGGGCAATCTCCAGGGGCAGAGCCTCGTGCCGCTCATGCGCGATCCCGGTGCGAAAGGCCGCGGCTGGGCGGTGACGCAGGTGGTCCGCGGCGGTGGGAAAAACCGGCCCACCCTCACCCGCGACGCCTCATCCGACGACCCGCGCTACGTCGGCTACTCGCTGCGCACGCCCCGCTGGCGCTACACGGAGTGGGACGACGGCCGGCAGGGGCACGAACTCTACGACCACGACGCCGACCCGCGCGAACTGAAAAACCTGGCCGCCGACCCAGCCCACGCAGCCGACCGCGCCGGGCTCGCGGCCCTCCTGCGGGAAGCGATCGCCTCCACGCTGCCGCCGGGGGGAACCGTGCCCGAAGTGCAGCCCGGCACGTGGGCCCCCACGCTCCAGACGCCGTGATGTGCGCCGG
>JBJTSM010000170.1:0-8221 GCA_046076685.1 Planctomycetia bacterium
CGACTTGTCCTTGCCGCTGGCGGTGATGACCAGTTCCAGCGGATCCCGCGACGCGACCACGCTGTAGTTGCTGCTCGTGCCGAGCGACCAGGAACGCGAGTGGAATTCCCGGCCGATGGCCCGCAGGCTCTCGATCGAGCCGGCTGGGGGAGCGGGGGCGTGGCTGGTGCCTGTGGTGTTTGTCATGCTTGTCATGGACGCTGAATTTAGGGTGTGGGCGTCCGGCTGACAACGAGCGGCGAAAAGCGGGTTACAGATAGGGGCTGAAGAGCCGGGCGATGCCGTCGCGGAGGCGGACGGGCAGGCTGCGGCCGTCGACCTCGGCGAGCGTCTTGCGGCGGGAGCGGGCGATCACGGCGGTGATGTGGCCGTCGAGGGCCGCCGCCAGGTCGCGGTCGTAGGTTTCCACGTTGAACTCGAAGTTGAGCCGCATGCTGCGGTCGTCCCAGTTGCCGCTGCCGAAGAGCGCCCACTCGCCGTCCACCACCATCAGCTTCGTGTGGTCGAACGGGGGCGGCGACATGAACACGTTGCAGCCGCGGCCGAGCACCTGCCAGAGCAGCGCGGTCGAGGCCCAGCCGACGAGGGCCAGGTTGTTCTCGTCGGGCAGCACGATGTCCACCGTCACGCCCCGCATCGCCGCCACGTCGAGCGCCTGGCAGACGGCGTCGTCGGGCAGGAAGTAGGGCGTCATGATCCGCACCGACCGCTTTGCGGCGGCGAGCGCCCCCACGAGCACGAGCTTGATCCGGCCGATGTCGGGGTCGTCGGGGCCGTAGCGGATGCCGCGGGCGAGCATGTCGCCGGCGGCGTCGAGCCCGGGGGCCCAGGCGGCGTTGGATTCCGCGCTCGCACCGTCGCCGATCAGCACCTCGTCGGCGGCGAAGGCCCAGTCTTCCGCGAACACCTCGAGCAGTTGCGTGACGACGGGCCCGCGGAGCTCGAAGTGCATGTCGCGGACGGGATGCCGGGGCTGCCGGGAGAGCCAGCAGCCGTCGCGGATGTTGAGGCCGCCGGTGAAGCCGACCGTGCCGTCGACGACGAGAATTTTCCGGTGGTTGCGGAGGTTGGCATAGGGAAAATAGAGCGGCACGCTCGTGGGCAGGAATCGCTCCACCCGCACCCCCTGCTCCGCCAGCACGTTCACGATCGAGGGCCAGGTATACCGCGAGCCGATGCCGTCGATGAGCACCCGCACGGCCACGCCGCGGCGGACCGCGTGGGCCAGCGCGGCGGCGAAGATCTTGCCCGTCGGATCGTTGTCGAAGATATAGGAGGCCAGGCCGATGCTCCGCGTGGCCGAGTCGATCGCGGCGAGCATCCGCGGGTAGGCCTCGTCGCCGCCGACGAGCGGCTCGATCCGGTTGCCGTCGACCAGCGGCCGGCCGGTCACTTCGCCGACGAGCGTGGCGAGCGACCGCAGTGGCGCGTGGGCGGGGCCGATGGAGGCGTCGAGCCGCTCAGGAGTGGGCACCGCCTCCCGCAGTTCGTGGGTCACGGCCAGCTGCCCGGCCCGCAGTTGGCCGGCGCGGGAGCGGATGCGGTTGACCCCGAGCACGGCGTAGGCGATCGCGCCGAACACGGGGGAGAGCCAGATCAGGCCGACCCACCCGATCGTGGATCGCGTGTCGCGTTTGACCAGGATGGCGTGGATCGAGGCGGCGATGTTGATGGCGAGGATGGAGCCCGCCAGCACGTGCGGCCAGAGCACGAGCCACCACTGCCACGCCGTCGAAACGAGCGATTCCATACGGCCAAGCCTACCCGCTGGTAGGGCGTCCGCGAACCGCGGCTCTTACGGGGTGGCGCTCGAGTCCTGCAGATCCTGCAGATTGAAGGGCTCGATCGAGGCGACGTGCAGGAGCGGGCAGATGTCGAACTCGGCCGGCATGCCGTCGTCGGCCACGTCCACGCCCACGAGGATGTCGTTGCGGAGCACCCACGCCATCTCCGGATGGCGGACCTCGTAGGCCTTGCCGCTCGACATCACGAGACGAAACGGCTTGAACGGCTGCTGGCGGAGCAGTTTGCGGATGCCTTCAGGCGACATGGTTCATCTCTAAGAGTGAGTGTCTCGAGAGCATATACGCCCGTATACTTTTTGTCAAGCGTGAGGCGGCGTGCCCCCTGTCGCGCACGGGCGAGCATCAGCAGCGACTGGGCGGCGCGGATGCGGACGTCGGGCACGCGGTCGTCGAGCAGCTTCACGAGCGTGGGCACCGTGGCCACGGCCCCGGCCTCGCCGGCCATGTTGGCGGCGGCCGCGCGGATGGCGTCGTCCTTGGAGGTGAGGTTCCGCGCGAGGGCCGCGAGACCCTCCGGGTCGCCGAGCGCGGCCAGGGCATGCTCGACAGAGGCTCTGCCAAGCGGCGTGGCCGCGTCGGCCAAGCGGCTGCGGAGCGGTTCGATGTCGGTCTTGTCACCGATCTGCCCGAGGATCCAGGCCGCCAGCATGACGCCGTCGGCGTCGTCGCCCAGGAGCGCCTCGCGGATCACCGCCCGCGGCTTGGCGGTGCCGCAGCGGCCGAGCGCCGCGGCCGCCATGAGCCGCAGCTTGCCGTTCTCCTGCTGCGCGAAGGCCCGCTCTGTGGCCACGTCGCCGACCTCGCCCACCTTGAAGAGGCTCTCGGCGGCGTGGACGTGGCCGTAGGGATCGGGACTGCCGAGGATCGCGGCGAGGCTCGCCACCTTCGACACGTCGCCGGTGCGGATGATTTCACGGGCGAGGCCGCAGCGTTTGCGGGCGTCTCGCTCGGCGTTGAGCCGCGGCTCGAGCGCCGTGCGGACCTCGTGGCCGTAGCCGGCCAGCGTGAGCCCCTCGGCGGCATGCATCGCGGGCCAGAAGTCGGCCTCGCCGGTCCCCTGCAGCCCCGCCCGCAGGATCGCGACCGCCTTTTCGCGGGTGGCCGCGGAGGGGGTGGTTTCGGGCGGGGCGGACGCACAGGCGGCGATCGTCACCGCGAGGGCTGCCAGCAGGAATGAACGTGATTGGCGAAAAAGGGGACATTCTGGTTTTTCACGTTTCGCGGTCAGTCTCCCCATGCGTGTTGGATGAAAAACCAGAATATCCCCTTTTTCCGGTCAGGCCGCCGGGTTTACGAGAAGGCGGCCCTGTTTGAAGATGCGTACGCCCTGCTGGTCGGCAAACCGCAGGGTGCGGTCGGAAATGACATCGCAGGCGACCAGCGGGATCGCCGGCAGACCGGCCCGTTGCAGGAGGCCGGCCCAACGGACGGCCCGACGCACGTCGTTGACATCGGCCTTCGACGACACTTCCGCGATGATGAACGTCTCCCGGTCCGCCACGAGGCCGGTGGCGATCGCGTCGGCCTGCGACAGCTCTTCAAGCGCCTCCTCGTCGAGCGCCGGCTCGACTCGGTCGGCGAACTCTGCGAGGCTGACCAGCCGACCGCGCTTCAGAAACCGCCACAGGTAGGACGTCATCCGATCCCGAAATTGCAGTTCGAGCGAGCGACCGAGCACCGTGTCGAGCCGGGTGGACTGCCGCTTCGCCACCTTGATCAGAAGGTACAGTTCCAGTTCCGTTTTCTGTTGGGCAGCAATGAGTGCATCGAGCCGCTGCTCTGTGCGTTTCTGGGCCTCGGCGAGTTCGGCCAGGGCCGTATCAAGCCGCGAGGTATCGCGGCTGACGTCGCCCTGAAGCACGCGGAAGTCTTCCTTCGTGACCGACTTTTGCAGCTCTTCGAACATCGCCCCGAGTGTCTGCGCGAGTGCCCGCGCCGCCGGTTCGCCCAGCGACTCGCGAAAGTCTTCGTAGATGCGGAATGTGTTCATGCCAACGTGCGGCGGGGGGCGATACTGTTCGACTCCCTCAGTTTAGGGTCGTGAGTATACGCATGTCAACCGTGTTCGTCGGATCTCGGTAGCCGGTAGGTGCAGACTGGCAGTCTGCACACCGTAGCGGACCGCATTCGTAGGTGCAGACTGGTAGTCTGCACACCGTAGCGGACCGCATTCCGCAGATTACCAATCTGCGGCTACGGACGGGACGGCGCGCGAGGCCACGAGCGGTACGGTGCCGCAACCCGCCCGCCCGGTCTGCTCAGCGGAACCGGAACGAAAAGACGTCGGCGTCGGCGAGGATGAATCGCAGCCGCACGGGCCTGCCTGCCAACCGCGCGAGATCAACCGGCGGCTTCCCCTTGGCCGCCTTCCAGGCGACCACCCGCTCGATCTCGTCGCCGATGATCTCGGGGCAGTCGGCCGCGGTGAAGCCGGCCAGCGGCGTGCCGTCGGCATCCTGGATCTCGATCCGCACGCTCCCCGCGGCGCCGGTGCGGTAGTTGATCTCGAGCGCGCCGCCCGCGAACGTGAGCGGCTTCGTCACCATTTCGCCGCCGCCCCACGGCCCTGAGAGCGATGCGAAGCCGTCGGTCCGCAGGAGGAGCCGCTCGATGTGCCAGGTGGGCTGGAGATAGTTGCGGGTGACGAACAGCTGCATCTTGCCGGGGCCGGCCGGCAGGATGCCGGTCAGAGGATAGTTCGTCCGCGACACCCAGTTTGAGTCGCCGAGGCCCGGCCGGATGAATGTCTCCATGAACGTGCGGTCATAAGCAGTGGAGCCCGCGCGGTTCGTGAGGAGCACGGCGTCGGAGCAGTCGGCCGACCAGTCGTAGAGATGATTGCCGATCTTCTTCGCCGGCTGCAGGCCCGCAGCCTCGCCACGTGCCGCGGTGATCGCCCGCCGCCCCTCCATGAACCGCGCGGCGGGGGCGAGATAGAGGTGCGGTGCCCGGAAATAGCGCTGCGTGTTGTTGACGTAAAACTGCTCGCGGGGAGAGTCGCCGTAGGTCATCGGCACGGGCTTCGTCCAGGTCATGAAGTCTTTCGACGTGGCGCGGGCCATCGAGCGCCGGCCCTGGCCCCACTCGCCGTCGTACCAGCGGTAGGAGAGCACGTACTGCTCCTCGGCCTCGCTCCAGAACATCGTGTTTCCGCCGTCGAACGAGTTCTTCAGGTCGCTCACGAAGTCGGGCTGCGGCTCGACCTTCCGAAACGAATAGCCGTCGGCGGAGGCCCAGAAGATGAGCCGCTTGGGGCCTTTTGGGTCGGTCATGGCCGTGTGCTTCTCTCCGCTCACCGGCACGCTCTCGATCATCTTCACGCGCTCGCTCTTTGGCACGCCCGGCCGTGTGTCGACGAAGGGTGCGCAGGGAAACGAGAACCGCGGCTCGCCGGACACCGTGGCGATGATGTTGTTGGCCGGCCAGTCAGGCCGCTTCACGATGTCGAGGGCGGGCTTCGTCCAGGTGGCCCCGCCGTCACGGCTTTCGGCCGCGCAGCCGACGCCGTTTTCGTCCTTGGGATCGTTCATGGGCCAGCCGCGGTAATACATGAGCAGCCGGCCGTCGAGTTCGATCACCGACATGCCGAAGTTGGCCGGCCCCTCCCAGGGCTTGTCGATCCCGATCACCGTGCCGGCGGAGACCGGTTCGTACAGTTTCAGCGTCGCGCCGTTGAGCGTGTCGATCAGACTGCGATCGACGAAGAGTTCACGGCGGGAGCCGAGTGCGATCGGCGGCTCCGGCTCGGGGGCAGCGGGCAGCCTCCACTTCGACCAGAGCAGCGAGGGTTTTTCCCCTTTGGCCGCTTTCTGGTAGCAGACGGTGAAGAGGCTGCCGTCGGCGAGTTCGACGGTCGAGGGATAGCCGAGGTCTCCGTCGGGGCCGTCGCCACGCAGAATCCAGTCCCCCTGCCAGGTCTTCCCGTCGTCGCGGCTGATCGCGACCCGCTGGCCGTAGGGTTTGTCCCGGTAGCCGTAGGTCATGACGACCGCGCCCGAGGAATGCCTGAGGAGATGCGGCGGCGAGCCCTTGAAGCCCACCCACCGCGGGATCGACCAGGTCACGCCGCCGTCGGTCGACTCGGTCTGCAGGATCGTGAAGTGCGGGATGCCGGCCGAGGCCATCGGCTTCCCTGGGGCGTCATCGACGCGGATCGCGGCGACGAGCCGGCCCGAGGGCAGTTCCACGACGTGCGGCTCGTGGTAGTTGGAGGGGTCGGTCCGCGGGGCCACCGGCACGCTGCCGACGAGTCGCCATGTCTGGCCGCGATCGCTCGACCGGGCCGCGGCAAGCTGGCCGGCTTCCATGTCACGCCATGTGCGGTAGGGCTTGCCGACATAGAGCAGGTCGCCATCGGCCAGCCTGATCGGGCCGTGGGGCGCGGAGACGGGCGATCGCGTGGGTTCGCCCCAGGTTGTGCCGCCGTCGTCGGACCGCATCACCCACGAGCCGAGGAGCGGCTCGACCGTCGCGTCGGTCCAGTTCTTGAAGACCTCGGGCCACTTCTCCCGTTCGGTGGCCGGGATCCAGCCTTCGTCGGCATACATCCGCGTGTCGCTGCGAAACCATGTCACGAGCAGCGAGTCGCCCCCGAGGTTCACCACGCCCGCGTCGCGGTCGTCGATCGGCGAATCCTGGATCTCCCGCGCCTCCGACCACGTGCGGCCGTCGTCCTTGCTCTCGTGGAGCACGGTCTTGCCGTACGGGCAGACATGCTCGGCCCGCAGGCCGGAGCTGACGACGACGAGCCGGCCGTCGTCCATCCGGGCGACGGTGGGCCAGCCGAAGTAGCCGAACCGCTCGCCTGGCAGCCGGCAGACGACGCCATGCTCCGCCTCGAGCGTGCGGCCGGCGACCGGCGGCGCCGCCCCGGCCACCGCGGCGGCCGCACCGATCAGGGCCACGAGCACGTGAAACAGTCGCATCGCGAGCCGGCTCCGTATGACATGACGCAGATAATCCATCGAAACGTAGCACGATCCGTTCGCCGCCTGCAATCGCTCCTGCCCGCGGTCGGCTATCCCCCGCCGATCTTCCCGTAGGTGCAGGCTGGCAGTCCGCACGCGGTGGCTGGCCGGATTTCGCAGATTAGCAATCTGCGGCTACGGAGGGGGCGGCGTGCGGCTACGGAGGGGGCGGAACGCGTGTGGCGACGGTCGGAACGCCTTACGCTCGACTCGGACGTGCCATCGGCCTCGTCGACCGGCTGCCCCAGCCGGCGGTCCTGCTGCCGGCGCAGGTGCTTGGCGAACTGATGCTGGTCCTGACGCGAAAAGCGGGGCGGATTCGCGAAGCAGCGCGGGACGCCGTGCTCGGCTGGGCCGACTCGTTTGACGTCGTCGACTCGACATGGGCTTCGTTCCAGTCGGCGTTCGATCTCTGCGTGAACCATGACTTTCGAATGTGGGACGCGCTGGTGATGGCGGTCGCGGCCGAAAATCGCTGCCGCATCGTGCTCAGCGAAGACCTTCAGCATGGGTTCACATGGCGCGGCGTGACGATCGTCAATCCGTTCCTGCCAGAGGAGTCGCCCCTGCTCACTGCCATTCTTTCGCAAGATGCATGACGCGGAGGAAGGCTCGGCGGTGTCGGAGGCGAAGCCTCCCGAATTGCGACCATTCAACTCACGAGACGGGCGAAGCCGGTGTGTTTGACGGGGCCGCCGATGCGCCGGCGGATCGCGGCGGGCTCTTCGCCGATCGCGTCGCGAAGCTCCTTGCAGACCTCGTCGAGCGCGGCGAGATAGGAATCCACGTGCCGCGGCTCGTGGGCCAGCATCGCGTTGAAATAACCCGCCGCCAAAAATCCCTTGGCGAGCATCCGCGCCGTCACGAGCGTCTGCAGGGCCGCCGCCTCGGGATGGTCGAACACGAGCGACGCGTTTTCCGGCCGGCCGGCGGCCCGTAGCGGAAGCGAGTGCAGCTCCGCCAGCCGTCGCCAGCCCTCCATCACGAGACTCCCGATCCGCGCCAGATGCCCGGGCACGTCGATCCGTTGCATCTTGCCGACGGCCGCCAGCCCGGCCGCCGGGCCCACGGCCTCGGTCCAGTAGGCGCTCGAGATGAACGTGGTCTGCACCGCCTCCATTACCGGACGTGTGCCGATCACCGCGCCGAGCGCGAAGCCGTTGGAGATCGCCTTGGCGAAGGCCGCCAGATCGGGCTCTACGCCAAACTTCAGGTGCGCACCGCCGAGGCAGAGCCGCCAGCCGATCGTGATCTCGTCGAAGACGAGGAGCGCCCCATGCTTCGTGCACCGCTCCCGCACCCCCTCCAGAAAGCCAGGATCAGGATCGACGCCGCGGGTCGGCTCCATCACCACCGCCGCGAGATCGGGGCCGTGGGCGGCGAGGATGCGGTCGAGTTCGTCGAGCTTGTTGTAGGTGAAGGTGTGCGTGAGGCCGCCGAGTGATCGCG
>JBJTSM010000171.1:0-2792 GCA_046076685.1 Planctomycetia bacterium
CACGTCGTGTGCCGCGGGTTGTGCTATGGCGGGGTCGCACGCAGGGCTTCCGCCGGCTTGGGCAGACGGAGGGCAAGCCACGGTGATCGCGACGCCCGCCCTTGTGGCGGGCGTCGCTTTTGTGCCTTTGTGAGGTGCGACGATGGCCAAGAAGATCCTCATTCAGCTCGATTGCGATCCCCAGCCGAGCACCTTCGACGCCGTGGTGGCCGTCGATGCCGGTGCCGAGGTCCTGCTGCGGCACGGCAATGTCACGCCCGATGCCGCCGTGCCGCTCGTGCACGGGGCGATGTTCACGCGGGGCGGCGCGGATCTGGCCGCGACGGCGATCTTCGTGGGCGGCTCCGACGTGGCCGCCGCCGAGGCGGTGTTCGCGCGGGTTCGGCAGACGTTCTTCGGGCCGGTGCGGGTGAGCGTGCTGCTCGATCCGGCCGGCGCGAACACCACCGCCAGCGCCGCCGTCGTGGCCGCCGGCAGGCATCTGCCGCTCGCCGACCGGGCAGCCGCCGCGACGCTGCGGGCCGTCGTGCTCGGCGGCACCGGCCCCGTGGGGCAACGGGTCGCGCGGCTGCTGGCCCGCAAGGGCGTGGCCGTGACGCTGGCGTCGCGGTCGTTGACGCGGGCCGCCGAGGTCTGCGGGCGGATCGCCGCCGCCGTGCCCGACGGTCGGCTCGAGCCCGTCGAAGCCGCCGGCGCCGCCGCCGGTGGAACGCCGCTGTCCGCCGCGATCGCCGCCGCGGATCTGATCGTGGCGGCGGGGGCCGCGGGGGTGACACTCCTCGATGCCGCCGGCCGCGCGGCGGCGGGCCGGGCACGGGTGCTCATCGACCTCAACGCCGTGCCGCCCGCGGGCATCGCGGGAGTCACAGCCGCCGACAAGGCCAAGCAGGATGCCGCGGCTGTCGTCTACGGTGCGCTGGGCGTGGGGGGCACGAAGATGAAGATCCACCGCGCGGCGATCCAGCGGTTGTTCGAATCGAACGAGATCTGCCTCGACGCCGAGGACCTGCTCGCCATCGGCGAATCACTGGCGTGACCGGCGCCGCTGGCGCTTCCTCCCCAAGAGGAGCACGATCGCCATCAGCAGCGACACCCCCGTCAGCAGCATGACGACGTTGCGGCGGGCGCGGCGGATCGACCTTTCCTCGGGCGAGAGGCGGTGCAGCGTGACCACACGATCGCCGCTGACGATGGTGCGGACCGGTTCCTGAAGCTGCATCTCGGCCGAACGCTCCGGTTCGGCCGGCGGTTCACCATCGACAGGCTCCTGCGACGGGGCCGGCTCGGGCTCGGCCGCGCGGGGCGGATCGTATGGAAACGTCGAACGCTGCGACGCCGGCTCCGACGCCTCCCGCGGGGCGGATGGCAGCGTTTCGAACTCGCGTTTCGGCCGCCGGCGGCGGTGCGGCGGCGATGATCTCTCGTCGGCTGGCGGGAAGGGCCGTGGCTGCGGATCGACGGGAGCACCGGCCGCCGGCACGCGAAATCCGCTCCCGCAGAGCGGGCACTCCGCCGCCCGGCCCAGCAGGTCCGGGCCCACGGCAACCGCCCCGAAGCAGGCCGGGCATGCGATTGCCTGAAGCGGCTCCGGATGGGCCGTCGGCGAGGACGGGGGGAAGAGGCTCATGGGGAACGGGTCACGGGAGTGGCTGATTCCGACGCATCCGCCGCATCATCACCCGATCGATGAGCCGGGGGAAGAGCCGCGTCGCGCAAGCGAAGGAGATTCACGGCCGGTCGTCCCCGGCGGCCACATGGTCTTCGGGAGACATGCCGGCGGGCGACTCGTGCGGCCGCACGACCGCCTCGTCGGCCGGGATGCGACCGAGCATCGCGGCCGGGATGCGGCAGTGGATGGTGACATGGTCCTCCACGAAGTGCCGGGAGAGCACTTCGCCGTGGGCATTGAGCCAGGCGAGCAGCCGGCCGTTCCCCGGATCGGTTTGGATGTCGACGTCGCGAAAGCCGCGGCTGAGGCAGGCGGTGGTCGCGCGTTCGAGCTGCCCGAGGCCCGCGCCCGAGCGGGCTGACACGCAGATCGCGTGCGGGTAGCGGTTCACGAGGCCGCTGCGCACCGCGTGGTCCTCTACGGCGTCGATCTTGTTGAGCACGAGCAGGGTGGCCTTGTCGTCCACCTCCAATTCGGCGAGTACGCTGCGGACCGCAGCGATCTGCGCATCGACCAACGGGCTCGAGGCATCGGCCACGTGGAGCAGCAGGTCGGCCTGACGGGTCTCCTCGAGCGTGGCCTTGAAGCTGGCGATGAGGCGGTGCGGCAGGTCGCGGATGAAGCCCACGGTGTCGCTCAGGAGCACGGGGCCCCAGCCGGGCAGCTTCCAGCGGCGGGTGCGGGTGTCGAGCGTGGCGAAGAGCTTGTCCTCGGCGAGCACGTCGGCGCCGGTGAGCCGGTTGAGGAGCGTGCTCTTGCCCGCGTTGGTGTAGCCCACGAGCGACACGGTGAGGTGCTCGTGCCGGGCGGCCACCTCCCGCTCGCGGCGGCCGTGGATCGTCGCCAGGTCCTGCTTGAGGTCGTGGATCCGTTTTTCGACCAGCCGACGGTCCACTTCCAACTGCTTCTCACCCGGGCCGCGCATGCCGATGCCCATCTTGAGCCGCGACAGGTGGGTCCACATCCGCTTGAGCCGCGGCAGCGAGTATTCGAGTTGGGCCAGTTCCACCGCGAGCCTCGCCTCGTAGGTGCGGGCGCGGGCCGCGAAGATGTCGAGGATCACCTCCGAGCGGTCGAGCACCTTGGTCTTCAATTCCCGTTCGAGGTTGCGGGTCTGCGCGGG
>JBJTSM010000172.1:0-2800 GCA_046076685.1 Planctomycetia bacterium
AGGCGGGGCCGCGCAAACACCCGCGGCGAACGCCCGTGCGGCCGGCATGCACCTCGCGGATCGCCGCCGCGATCTCCCGGGCGTCGGATTCCTTCGTGAGGTAGCCGCATGCGCCGGCCCGCTCGGCCCTGGCCGCGTCGATCGCGCTCTCCGACGAACTCAGCACGAGCGCCCGGGCCGCGGGATCGACCCGGCGAATGCGGGTGATCGTCTCGGCGCCGTCCATTACCGGCATCAGGAGATCGACCAGGGCCACATCGGGCCGGCAGGTGCTCCACTCCGCCACCGCCTGCTTGCCGCTCGACGCCTCCGCCACCACCGCGATGTCCCGCTCGAGTCCCAAGAGCCGCGCGAGTCCCGATCGCAGCACCGGATGATCGTCCACCACCATCACGCGGATCGCCCGCTGCGTCGCCGGCTTCGTCATGCCTCACTCCCCGCTTCCACCGCCGACCAGGCCTCGGCCGGAGATTGTTCCGGCTGGAGCACGCCGGCCCGCACCGTCGTGCCGTGGCCCGGACGGCTGTCGAGGCTAAACGTGCCGTCGAGCGAGTCGATCCGCTCCCGCATGCCTTGAATCCCAAAATGCCCGAGCGCCGGCCCGGGCTGCTGCCCCACCGCAAACCCCCGGCCGTCGTCGCAGACCTCCACGTGCACAGCCGCCCCCGCCGGCTCGAACGTGAGGCCGACGTCGATCCGCCTGGCGTGGCCGTGGTGCACGGCGTTGAGCACGGCCTCCTGCACGACCAGGAGCAGCTGCCGCGACACCGTTTCATCCACCGTGCATGGCTCTCCCTGGAGGCGAAACGTGCCCTTCACGCCGTGCCCCTCGACGAGCAGTTGCAGCAGCTCCGCGAGCGATTCCTCGAGCGGCCGGCGGACGTCGGGCATCGTCCGCAGCGACCAGACCGTGCCGCGGAGCTGCCGCGTGGCATGGGCGCAGAGCCGCTCGGCGGTGCCGAGATGCTGGGCCGCCTCGGCCGTGATCTCGCCGTCGAGGCCCGACCGGCAGAACTGCAGCTGGTAGCCGATGCCGGTCATCGTCTGCAGGAGCGTGTCGTGCAGGTCGGCCGCGATCCGGCTCCGCTCGCGGAGGGCCACCTCGTATTCGGTCGACGAGGCGCGGCGGGCGGCGGCCTCGTCCATGGCCCGGCCCGTCTGCCGCGCGACCTCCCGCCGCAGCACCGCGCTCCAGGCGACGGCCGCCACGGCCAGCGTCGCGAGCACCGCCACAGCGACCGCCAGCCGGCGCGGCGTCCACCAGGGCGCCGGATGGACTACCGTGATGTCGCGTGAGTCGCGGACGAGCAGCTCGAGTTGGCTCACCCGCGGGTGCTCGAGCAGGAGGCCGCCGCTCTGCTTGGCCACGAGATTGAGCTGCACGATGCCCGTGACCTCGATGTCACTGCCGGGCACGAGCCGCTCCGCCGAGAGCCTGGCGGTCGAGATTCTCGGCAGCTTGGCCACGAGCCGGGTGTCGCCGTCGGTGAGCGCCACGACGGCGCCGTCCGCCGTGTCGGTGATCGACTCGACACGGGCCTGGCAGCGGATCAGGCAGCCGTCGTAATTGCTCGGGTTCACCGTCCAGCCGACCCTGCGGAACTCCTCGTTGAGTTCGAGCACGCGGCTCGGCTGGATCGCCACCGGCTCCGGCAACGTGGCTGATCCGATCTTCCGGGCGACCGCGCCCACGATGCCGCCGATCTGCCGGCTCATGTCGAGAAACCCGGCCACATCCACGCGATCCCCGGGCTGGAACGGCAGGCCGGACGCCGGTGGCTCGTCGGTGGCGAGGTCGACCCGCACGCCGCCGAGTTCCTCCTGCAGGAAGAGCCGGCCGGGCGTCGCGAACGACACCACCCCCTGCGTGCGCAGCCGATGCGCGGCCTGAGGCCGCACGCCGAAGCGGCCGATCGCTTCGAGCGGCACCGGGGGCCTGGCAAAGGGATCGGCCGCCGGCTCGGCCAGGACGACGAGGTCTTCGGTACGTCCGATCGTGATGCCCGGCGCGATGAATTCACCGCGGGAGTTGCGGCTGTCGCCCACGATGCCCACGATCTCCACCTCGGCATCGATCAGGTGGTCGGGCCGCTCGGGGATGAGCCGCTTCGACGCCTGCACGAGCAGGTGGCGGGAATCGCACTCGACGACCAGGAGCCACCAATCCCCCTGGCTCGCCTGCCGTTCGCTCACCTGCTGCACCACGCCCCGCAGTGCGACGCGGCGGCCGTTGTCGAGGCCGCTGAAGAGCCGGGCCATGTCGGCGGCGGCCGGCTCGGGCAGCCGCCCCTCTTCGATCACCCGCAGCCGGCGCGACTTGATCGTGGGGGAATAGCCGCCGGCCGCGAGGGTGCCCTCGACCTCGACGACCGCGCCGGGCACGAGCGGCCGCGGGGCCGACCCATCCGTGGCGGGTTCGGGCGTGATCGTTTCCACCACGAAGAGACCTTGGTCACCATCCTGAATGACAGCGAAGCCTTCGACCAGCGTGGCGATCCCCCGCACCACGACCGGCCTGCCGTCGTCGGCCTCGAGGATCGGCACCGCGCGGATCTCGGCGATCGACCGGAGCGGCTCGGCGGCGCATGCCGGCGTCGCCGCGAGCAGCGTTACGAGCGCCACTCCCACCGCGCGAAGTTTCCATCCCGCATTCATGCCACCCAGTCTACAACGGCGCAAGCCCCCCCGTGCCGAGCCCCGGTTGCCGAGAAGCCCTCTCTGCTTGGAAGCCCGCTCTGCTTGGAAGCCCGCTCTGCTTGGAAGCCCGCTCTGCTTGGAAGCCCGCTGCGCAAGCAAAGGG
>JBJTSM010000173.1:0-3473 GCA_046076685.1 Planctomycetia bacterium
TCCACCTGCAGCACGGCCGGCCGGATCCGCGCGGTGGCGAGCAATTCGCGGACGAGCGCGACGCCGTAGTTGCACACGCCCACGTGCCGCACGAGGCCCGCGCGGACGAGATCCTCCATCGCCTGCCAGGTGTCGGCCAGCGGCACGCGGGCCGGACGCATGCCCGGCTGCGGCAAGGCGGGCTCGAAGAACCAGCCGGGCGGATAGCGGGTGTCGGGGGAGACGTAGGCCAGCGCGATCGGAAAGTGCACGAGGTAGAGATCGAGGTAGTCGAGGCCGAGGTCGCAAAGCGACCGTTCGCAGGCGGGCCGCACGTGCTCGGGCGCATGAAACGTGTTCCAGAGTTTGGACGTCACCCAGAGATCGTCGCGGCGGCAGAGGCCGTCGCGGAGCACCCGGGCGATTCCCTCACCCGCCTCCGCCTCGTTGCCGTAGTCGCAGGCGCTGTCGAGGTGGCGGTAGCCGGCCCGCACGGCCTCGTGAATGAGCCCCGCGACGGCGGGCTTCTCGATCTTCCAGAGGCCGAGGCCGACCTCGGGCGGGGCGACGGCCGGCGAGGAGAAGGTGGCAGGAGCGGCCGCGGTCATCGGCTGAACGTCTCCAGGCTGCGAGACACGTGCCACCGGCATTTCAACCAGTGGGCAGCACAGGATTCGAACCTGTGACCTCTACGGTGTGAACGTAGCGCTCTAACCAACTGAGCTAGCTGCCCGGCATGTCCGACATCGGGACTTTAGCACGGACCGGCCCGCGGAGAAAGACGGCCGTTTGCCGCGGCGGCACCGAGGCCCGCCAGGCGATTCGCGGCCGTCACTCCGACTCCGCCGGAGGATCAAAACGGGGGGACGAGACACTGGCCGCGCCCACGACCTCGTCGTCGAACCTGCGGACCGGCCGGGCCGGCCGCGGATCGCGGCCCTCAAGATGGGCCGCCACGTCCAAGTCGCGGGAAATCGCGGTCCATTGCCGTCGCAATTCCGCGATGCTCTGCCCGACGGATCGGCCCACCTCCGGCAGTTTCTTGCCGTAGAGCATCACCGCCAACGCGCCGATCACCACGATCTCGACCGGACCGAGCCCAAACATGGATGATGCTTCCAGTTTCCGGGAGAAAAAAGCTGCGGGAAAGGCAGGTTGCGGGGAAGGTGCGACGAACCAGCCCGCAAGCGCTTATCGATGCCCCTCGACCCGGCCGCCGTCGTGCCCACGGTCGCCGGAGCCCGCGTGCGGCGCATCCTCGATGCCCTGCACACCCCGCTTGAATTCCACGATGCCCTCGCCCAGCGACCGCATCACCTTCGGCAGCCGCGAGCCGAACAGGAGCAGGATCACGCCGGCCACGATCATCAACTCGACCGTTCCAAGGCCCATGAATGCGACAAGCGGGATCACGTGGAGGCTCTCCGTGCTGAAGTGGAAGTCTGACGAGTGAAGTCTAACCCCGCGGGTCCGGGGGTCAAATTCCCGTCCGTTCAAGCATACCGGATATGCCGAGAAAACAGCCTTCAGAAACCGCGGGGCTCACCGCGCAGACTCACCGCGACGGCTGGGCTGGCCGGGCGGCTACCGGCACCGTCCGCCGATGCATCGGCAGATGCCGGTAATAGACCTCGAGTGTCAGCGCGGAAAGTGCCGTCGAGTAGACACGGCCTCCATGCCCGCCCCACACCGGATCGGGATCCCAGCTGCCGTCGAGCAGGCCCGCATTCTGCCTCTGCAGGGGCAGGAGCGCCGCCTGCAGTTGCTGGTTCCAGGCCTCCCACTGCGGCCCACCGACGTGAAACGAGGCCAGCGTGGCGTAGTACCAGGCGTAGGCGTTGGGACTGCGGGCATCGGGCGGCGAACGGCCGAGCAGTTCGACCGCCTCCGCCACGGTGGGATGATCGGCCGGTAGCCCGAGAAACAGCCGGCTCGCCAACGCCTCGGCCGTCATCGTGAAAGTAGGCCGCTCGCCCGGTCGGTAGGCCGCCAGCCCCCCGGCCCGCCCCGACGAGACACTCTGCAGAAATGCCCCGGCACGGGCCTCGGCCGCGTCGAATCCCGCCAGGCCCGCCTGTCGGGCGCTCGCCAGCAGCATCACCTGCCAGCCCAACTGGCTTGTATCTCCCTTGTCGCCAGCGGCATACCGCCAGCCACCGGTGGCCGGGCTCTGCATCGAGAGCGAATAGCGGACCGCCTTTTCGAGCGGCGGCCGTAGCGACAGATCCCCCGACATCGCCGAACATTCCGCCAGCGCGATCGCCGCCATGCCGTGGCAGTAGAGGGCCGCAAAAAACTCGGCGTCGCCCGCGAGCGAGCCATCCGGCCGCTGCCGCGCCACGAGAAATCGGATGCCACGGGCGACTGTGTCGGCATAGCTGCCATCCAGGTGCGTGTTGCCCGCGCCCAAAAACGCGAGCAGCGCGAGCCCCGTCACGCCGTGATCGCTACGGGCTCCGGCCCCGCGGCGATCATGCCCCTGCACGGCCCGCTCCACACCGCCCCCGTGACGCGCGGCATTCCAGCTGCCGTCGCTCGACTGCGCCGCCGCCAGCCAGCCGAGCGCCGCCTGCACCGCCCGCTCCGTGTCCTGCGAGCCACCCCGTGCGGCCGCAGCCTGTGCGCGACGGCCGGCGGCACGGTCGGCATAGATGGCCGGCGGCGTTGGGGCGACAGCAGCCGCTTCCGCCGCACTCACCGCCGACGGCAGGGCAGGGGAGGGGAGTTCGCTTGTAGCATCGGCCGCTGCCGCCTGTTCCGCCTCGTCCCGCGGCTGCTCGGCCTCGCCTGAATCCGCGAGCTCCTCGGCTTCCGGTGGTTCTTCAGCAGTGGCCACGTCCAAGAGCGGCACATGATCCGGCGGTGGATTTTCAAGAGCCTCATCCCGGGCGATGGTCGCCGTTTCGGCCACCGCTGTGTCCGCGACAAAGTCACGGGATGATTCCTGCACGGGTGCAGCATCCGCGGCCGGAAGCGGATCATCCGCCGGCTCTTCCTCGGCCACGACGAGCATCGTCATCGGCCCCGTGTCGTTCCGCCCCCACGACGCCGGCGCCAGCCCGCCCAGGCAACTGCACACCGCCGCCACGACCGCATGGAGCACCACCGAAAGCAGCACGCACTTCGGCAGCGTGTGCGTCTGCAGCCACTTCGTCCGCACGATCCCCCAGACGGCCGCCGCCCCACCCAAGGCCACCAGCGTCCAGACGATTCCGCTCGTGCTCATGGCCGGCCGCTGTTCCCCTCTGCGCTACCGACGGATCGTGCCGTCGCCAGCCCCGCGCGGCCGCACCGAGATCGCCACGCGCGACACGCCCGCGGCGCGGCAGGCCTCGTAGACCTCCGCCATCCGGCCGTGGGGCACCGCGTTTTCACCGCGGATCATCACCGCGAGATCGGGCCGCTCGGCCCGGAGAGCTGACAGTCGCCCGGCGAGCTCGGCCGCGGCGATCTCCATGCCCCCCAGCCGCAGCCCGCCGGCCGCCTCCACCTCG
>JBJTSM010000174.1:0-6073 GCA_046076685.1 Planctomycetia bacterium
TCCAGATTTGGACGAATCGACGTCGAACGGGCCGACCTCCTCCACTTCCCCAGTGGATTGCCGGGGCTCGAGGACTGCCGCGACTGGGCTCTGCTCGCCGACTCCGACAACGACGCCCTCGGCTGGCTGCAGAGCACCACCCGCGGCGATGTCGCGCTGGCCGTCGTCAGCCCCCGTCGGTTCGTACCCGACTATCAGGTCCGCATCCCCCGCAGCGAACTGACCCCCCTCGGGCTGGCCGACATGCGGCAGGCCCAGGTGGTGGTCGTCGTCGGCAGAACCGCCACGGGCCTCACGCTCAATCTCAAAGCGCCGATCGTCATCAACCTCGAAGCCCGCACCGGCCGCCAGGTCGTCGCCAGTGGCGAGCTTGCCATGCAGTACGAACTCGGTCCCAAACAACCGTCACTCAAAAAGAGTGCATAATCTCTGTAGCCCCCGACACAGGATCGTCGGGAATACGAAAGGATCAGGAAGGAACCAGCGATGCTCGTGCTCTCCAGACAACGTGACGAAAGCATCATGATCGGCGACAGCATCGTCGTCACGATCGTGGACATCCGGGGAGACAAGGTCCGCCTTGGCATCAACGCTCCGACCGAGATTCCGGTACACCGGCAGGAGGTGTACGAGGCGATTCAGCGGGAGAACCTGCGGGCGTCACGGCTCGAGCCAAACGACACCCAGGACATCGGCAAGTACGCGGGCCGCAGCCCCAACGGCACCCCGCGCCCCCCCGAAGCGCCCCGCCGCTAGACGGCGTTCAGGAGTGGAAGGAGGGGGGCTCGTGGCCGGCCTTCCACTTGATGTTGCAGCCGATGCTCGGCTTCTGGTCGGCCACGGGAGGCCGGCCGGCGAGCAGGGAGTCGATCGCCGCCCGCAGGTCGCCGCCCGTCACGGGAATGTCGCTCCCCGGACGGCTCGCGTCCAATTGTCCGCGGTAGACCAGGCTGCGACCGGCGTCGAAGAGGTAGAAGTCGGGCGTGCAGGCGGCATGGTAGGCCTTCGCCACCTCCTGCGTCTCGTCGTAAAGATAGGGGAACGGATACCCACGCTCCTCCGCCTCCCGCACCATCTGCTCCGGCGAGTCAGCCGGGTGGCTGGAGACGTCGTTGGAACTGATCGCCACGAAACCGACGCCCCGCGGAGAATAGTCCCGCCCCAAGGCCGCCAGTTGGTCGGCCACGTGCTTCACGAACGGACAGTGGTTGCAGATGAACATCACCACGGTGCCATAGCGGCCGGCCGCCTCGGCGAGGCTCACCATCCGGCCGTCTACGTTGGGCAGCTCGAATGCGGCCGCCTGCGTGCCGAGCGGCAGCATCGTGCTGGGGGTGCGAACCATGGGTTTGTCTCCTGCTGACTCTGACTCGAACGCTGAACTGCGGCCCGCCGCATGGTATCGCCCTTAGCGGCGGAGAAAAACCCGCCGGGCATTCGCGGTGGTCTCGGCGGCGAGCCGTTCCAGCGGCACGCCGCGGGCGATCGCCAGGCAACGGGCGGTGTGGACCACGTGCGCAGGCTCGTTTCGCCGCCCGCGGAGCGGCTCCGGGGAAAGGAAGGGGCTGTCCGTCTCGATCAGCAATCGATCGGCGGGCACACCCGCGGCCACCTCACGCAGGGCGGCGGCAGAGCGAAAGGTCACCATCCCCGCGAATCCCAGCATGCAGCCCAGCGACACCGCCTCCGCCGCCTCCTCGCTGCTGCCGGTGAAGGCGTGGAGTACCGCCGTCAGCGGCCCCCTGGCCAGGGCCTCACGCAGCGTATCGAGCGTGTCGCGGATGCTGTCGCGGGTGTGCACCACCAGCGGCAGCCCCAGGCTCTGCCCGAGCCGGATGTGGCGATCGAAGAATTCCCGTTGCAGTTCCCGCGGCGCGGAGTCGCGATACCAGTCGAGCCCCGTCTCGCCAATCGCCGCCACCCGGCCCGACACGACCAACCGGGTGATGCGGTCCCATTCGTCGGCCTCGATTTCGGCGACGTCATTCGGATGGATTCCGGCAGCCACCGCGAGCCCCGGCTCCCGGGCCGCCAATTCCACGGCCGCCTGGCTGTCGGCCGCCCGCGTGCCGATGACGGTCATGCCGCTCACGCCGGCCGCCCGTGCCCGGGCAAGCACCTCGGGAAGATCCTCGCCGAACCGCATCGGATCGAGGTGGCAGTGGCTGTCGAAAAATTCCATACCGAGGCCTGCCGATCAGGGCCGGGGATGTGGGCCGGGGATCAGGAGGCGGCCTTCATCACCTGCTCCAGCGCATCGATGTGCCCGAGCGACGAGGCTTTGGCCTCGCGGGCCAGTTCGTTCGCCACGGAGTCATCGCCGCTGGCGTCCACCAACGCGTCGAGCGCCGCCACCTGGCCCCGCAGGCCGGCCATGACCCGGGGTAGCAGGGATCGGATGTCGACATCATGACAGCCCGTGAACGTGATCGGGTAGGCCGACGGCGACGGGGCGATGCCGCGGTCCTCCAGTTCGGCGGCGGCTCTCCCCACCAGGCTGCGGTGGTCTCCAACCAAGTCGGCGAGAGCGAGTTTGATCGCTTCCCGGCCCGGATAGCTCCAAATGCCCGAATCGCCGAGATACATCGCGAGCGATGGCTGCAGCACGTCGAGCAGGCGGGAGAGTGGATCGGTCGAAAGCATGGCGGGAAGTGGCATGGGGAATTCCGCTCAGGATGCAAAGGCGCCGGCAAGCCGTGCACAGGCGTAGAGGCCGGACCAAAACACGCCCAGGATGACGACCGGCACCACGAGCGCCGTGATGACCGCCCCCGGCAGCGATACCAGGGAAAACTCGCCGCCCGGACGGTCTGCAGGCGGCGGGTCGAACGTCATCACCTTGAGCACCCGCATGTAGTAGAACAGGCTGATGACGGTATTGAGCCCTCCAACGACGAGCAGCACCAGCATCAGCGGCCGCTCGGCACCGGCCGCAACCGCCTGCACGAGCGAGGAAAACACGAGGAACTTGGCGACGAACCCGGCCAGTGGCGGCAGGCCTATCAGGCTGACGAGCACGACGGCCGTCGCCACGACGATGCCCGGGCTCGACCGAACCAGGCCCGCATAGGCGTCGATCTCCTCGCTGCGAAGCTTGTTCCGGAGCAGGGCCACGATGGCAAACGCTCCCAGGTTCATGAAGAGGTAGGTCGCCAGGTAGAAGGCCACCGCGGCCACGGCTTCACGGGCCGCGGCCGGGTCGACTCCCACGAGCGCCACCGCCGCGGCGACGGCCATCATCAGGTAGCCGGCATGGGCGATCGTCGAATACGCGAGCAGTCGCTTCATGTTGGTCTGTCCATATGCCGCGAGATTGCCGAGCGTGCAGGTCACGGCGGCCATCAGTCCGACGAGGTACACGATGAAGTGCCGCGTCGACCCCAAGCCCCCCGCCGACCAAAGAGTGGATGCCGACAGGTTCGCGGCCGCGGCTCCGCCCTCCGTCGGGGACACGCCGAGCCCGAAGCAGACCCGCAGCAGGAGCGCCACCGCGGCCGCCTTGCTGGCGACCGAAAGAAATCCGCCGATCTCGGCGGCAGCCCCCTCGAACACGTCCGGACACCAGAAGTGAAACGGCACCGCCGACAGCTTGAACGCCAGGCCGACCGCGACCATCAGCCCCCCGAGGGCGAGCACCATGACGCTGCCACCGGCCGTTCCTGCATCCACGACCCGCGCGATCTCCGTGGCCATGCTGGGCATGTGGCAGGTGCCCAACAGGCCCGCCATCAGGCTGATGCCATAGAGCATGATGCCCGCGGCCCCGGCTCCATACACGGCGTACTTGAGCGCCGCCTCCGAACTGGCCTTGCGGCCCTTGAGCAGGCCGGCCAGGGCATACGATGGAACGCTCGCCATTTCGACAGCCATGAACACCATCAGCAGATGGTTGGCCGAAGCCATCAGGCACATGCCGAGCGTCGCGCCAAGCACGAGCGTGTAGAAATCGGCGCCGTCCTCGTGGTCGGGAATGCCCGACACCTTCGTGAACGGGATGTACAGGGCGAGGAATCCCATCAGCAAAAACCGGATGTAAGCGGTGAGCGAATCGAACACGAGCAGGCCGCCGAACAGTTCCTGCCGCATCGCGCCCACGCCTCCGGCCACCCCGGCAACGGGCACGAACCGCAGGTCGTTCCACGCATACCAGAGCCCGAAGGCCACGCCGCCGAGCGCCACCAAGCCCGCATCGAGCCGACGAAGCGCGGGGAGCATTCTGCACAGCAGCACCAGCACGATCGTCGCCGCGAGGCAGAGCTCGGTGCGAAACAGGGGCAGCGACACGGCGAGCGTGTCGTTCAGCGAGCCTGTGATGAGCGAGCCAAGGTTCAAGATCTGGTTTCCTTCGAAGTGGATGCGCGTCGGGTTTCGTCGGGCTTAGTGGATACGCATCGAGCCTGGGAGCGAGGCGGCTAGCGGCCCGCCTCGCCGGCCGGATCCGGTCGAACCGCTGTCACGGCCCGCACCCCGGGGGCGTCGTGGACGCGTCGCGTCCAGTCGGCCAGCGTCTCCACCTGACGATTGACGGTCGGGGTGACGTAGTTGAAGAGCAGTTGCGGCGCGACGCCGAAGAGGATCGCGAAAAACACGAGCGGCGCGGCGATCGCCAGTTCACGCGGCGTGATGGGTGTCAGGTGATCCCCGTGCGGCCCCTTGTACTCCGCGCCGAGATACACCCGCTGGATCGCCCAGAGGATGTAGGCGGCCGTCAGGATGACGGTGAAGGCCGAGACCACGGCGAGCACGCGGCTGTAGTTCCAGCTCGACAGCGTCACCAACACCTCGCCGATGAAGCCACACAAACCCGGCAGGCCGAGCCCCGCGAAAAAGACGGCGATGGCCAGCCCGCTGTAGACGGGCATACGTCCGAAGATGCCGCCGAACTCCTCGAGATTACGGTGGTGAACCCGATCGTAGAGCACGCCCACCATGAAGAACATGCCCGCCGAACTGATGCCGTGGGCCAGCATCTGAAACATCGCTCCGTTCACGCCCTGGGCCCAGGCATCCCAACGATACTGGTGGCCGGCGACGGCGCTCCACACGCCCAGGCCCAGCATCACGTAGCCCATGTGACTGACCGAACTGTAGGCCACCATCCGCTTGAAGTCTTTCTGGGCAAGAGCCGCGAACGCCCCGTAGACCATCGATACGACGCCGAGGCCGCAGACCAGCCACGCCAGCGACAGGCCGGCCCCCGGGCAGATCGGATAGCAGATGCGGAGGATGCCGTACCCGCCCAGCTTGAGCAGGACGCCGGCCAGGATCATCGAGATCGGCGTCGGCGCCTCGACGTGGGCATCCGGCAGCCACGTGTGCACCGGCACCACCGGCACCTTGATCACGAAGCCGATCAGCAGCAGCAGGAAGGCCCACGTCTCGAGGCTCATCCCCCACACCTGAGCCGCCGCGAACGGTGAATTCGGCAGCTGCCCGATCTGGGCCAGGGCGAGGATGTTGAAGGTGTGGACGGGACGGTCGGACGTGCGAATGGCATCGAGCGACGGGCTGACCGCGTGCGCGGCGACGAGTTGCTCGTCCGTCAGCAGCCGAAGGTCGCTCGTGAAGTAGAGCATGAGGATCGCCAGCAGCATGAGCACGCTGCCCAGCAACGTGTAGAGGAAGAACTTGATCGCGGCGTACTCGCGACGCGGGCCGCCCCAGATGCCGATCAGGAAGTACATCGGCAGCAGCATCACCTCCCAGAACACGTAGAACAGGAAAAAGTCGAGCGACACGAAGACCCCGAGCATGCCGGTGACCAGGAGCAGGAAGAGCACGTGGTAGGCCTTGACGTGCTTCGTGATCGGCCAGCTGGCGGCGGCGGCCAGCATCGACAGGAACGTGGTCAGCACGACGAGCGGCAGGCTGATGCCGTCGACGCCCAGCAAGTACTCGATGCCAAACGACTCGATCCACGGGAGCTTGACGACCGCCTGCATCGACGGGTCACCAAGCCGGAACTGGGCCGGGCCGGCCGCGCCAAACAACTGCGGCCAAGCCATCCACAGCGAGAGCACGAACACAACGGCCGTGGTCAAGAGTGTCGTCCAGCGGATGAACTCCTCACGGG
>JBJTSM010000175.1:0-2114 GCA_046076685.1 Planctomycetia bacterium
CACCGCCGCACGGCCTGCCGCGCCCGATGCACGAGCAGCTTCACCGCCCCCTCGCTGCGCTTGAACCGCGTCGCGATCTCGTGCATCCGCAGGTCATCGTGGTAGTAGAGATCGATCGCCTGCCGGGCGCTGGGGCCGAGCCCTTCCAGGCAGCGGGGCAGCTTGCCCATCACCTCGTCGAACGCACCGCCGTCGTGTTCCGCCGTGCCGACGAGGTCCTCGATGTCGAGGCACAGCGCGGTCCAGGCGGTTTCCCGTCGCCGCCGCGCCGCGCGGACATGCTCGCGGAGCACGTTGCGGGCGATGCCGATCAGCCACGGCCGCATCGCCATCCCCGCGCCCTCCCGGGGCACCGCCTTCGCCGTGTAGACCCGCAGAAACACCTCCTGGCCGAGATCCTCGGCATCGGCCAGCCGCGTGAGTCGCGCCCGCAGGTAGCCGTGCACGAGTTTCGCATGCCGTTCGATGATCGCCGTGAAGGCGGCATGGTCGCCCCGCTGCGCCGCGGCGAGCAGCGCGGCATCGTCGGCCGAGCGGGCAAGCGGCGGTTGATCGGGCAGCGTGGGCACGGCTTCGTGATCGTTATTTGGTGGGAGTCGGCTCGAGCATCGTGGCCGGCACGCCGAACTGCGGGTCGGGGTCGGTCGTGGCCGCGAGGCGGAACCGGCCGAGGACATGCTGGCCGCCCTGCTGATACCGCAGCGTGAGCCTGAGACGTGTGCCCCCCGGGAAGCCGGCCGGCGCGGCGAGCGTGAAGATCGCGGCGGGATCGACGGTTTTCGGCAGGCCCTGGATCGCCCAGCCGGATGCGGGGTTGGCATCGATCGACAGTTCCGGCCCGTGGCCCCCTTGCGCGAACGTCGCGGTCGCCTTCGCGAAGGTAAGCGGCGTGGTGCGGGCGGGATCGGCGCGGGAGATCGCCTCGACGGTGAACGACTGCAGCACGAAGTTGCCGTTTGCCGCGCGGCCCGGGCCGCCGGCGGGGAGCGAGTCGTCGCGCAGCGCCTCGAGCCGCAGGCCCGTGATCTTTTCGAGGTCGGTGTCGATCTCGACGGTATGGACGTCTTTGTCGGGCGACGGACCGGCCGCGAGGATGGAGCCGTCGTCGAGCACCCGCAGCGTCGCCTTTCCCTCCGACACAGCCGTCGCCGGCACCAGTGTCTGCCACCGCGTGCCCAAAAATCCTGTCGGGCCGAGGGCCGCCCACTCGACGAAGCTCTTGTCGTCGCTGCCGCGGTGGCCGACCTCCACCGTGATCTCACGGCCGGTGAACCGCGCGAGCGGCAGCACGAACGGCAGCACCGTCGCGCCGGTTTTCCGCTCCGGCACGTCGGCCTCCACGACACTCTCGCCGTCGATGCGGATGGCAAACCGGCCCGCCGAGGCGCCAGTGCGGCTCACGCCGACGACGAGGTGCGGGGTGTCGGAAGCCACCGCGAACCGCCGGCGGAGCACCGTCTCGCCTCCGGCGACGAGCGACTGCCGCAGCGACTGCGGCAGGTCGGCCGGGGCGAGCGGATCGACGAGCGTGCGGATCGTCGGCTGGCCCACGATCTCCCAGTCCCGCCAGGCGGAGATCGTGGCGGGGAGCCGGTCGCGGACGGCGGCGGCGAGCCCCTCCGGCGCGAGCGACACGACGGGATCGAGACAGTCGAAGATGTCGCGGATGTCGTGGATGTCGGCGTCCTTCGGCCGGCCTTCGTGGGCGGCATCGGCCACGAGCACGAGCCCGCGGAGGCCGGCGGCACCGGTGCTCGCGGGCGGAATCGAAAGGCTCCCGGTGTCGATCGGTGCACGGCTGCCGACGAGAACGTCGCTCTGCCAGAGCGGCTGTGCGGCCGCGTCGCCTAGATGCACCGACGCCTTCACGCAGCCGCCGC
The DNA here is from genome assembly GCA_046076685.1 of Planctomycetia bacterium. GTDB lineage: Bacteria > Planctomycetota > Planctomycetia > Pirellulales > UBA1268 > CAMCQY01. Next base: position 1,881 of record JBJTSM010000175.1, read on the forward strand.
CACCGGCTGCGGCGTCGAGCGCGGCGCCGGCCCGGAATGCCGTGGCGAATGGCGGGAGCGGAAACGTCAGCGCCGAAAAGGCCTGCGTGCCGAAGCCCCAGCCGAAGGGGAGCCCCGCGGCGGAGAGCGCTGCGCCATGCACATTGCGATCCCGCTGCCAGGTCCAACTGCCGCCGAACGTGGCCTTGCGTTCGACCTTTGCCGGCTCGATGAGCGAGAGCGGCACTTCGCACG
>JBJTSM010000176.1:0-3098 GCA_046076685.1 Planctomycetia bacterium
GCTCTCGCAGGCGCGGATCAATCTCGATCCGGGCGGCACGCTCGCCGACGACGACTACTCCCTCTCGTCCGCCGATTTCCTCTGGCTCCCCGGGCCACGCCGGCTCCTGCACAACATGGGTGACAGGATGCGGTTGATCGACGAGCAGGGAACGGTGATCGCCGAGTGGCAGGGGGAGGCCTACGAGGACAAGGACGTGGCCGATCGGAAGCTCCGCCGGCAGCTGCACAGGTATGCGTTGAGCCCTGATGGGAACCAGATCGCGCAGCTCGAATCGAGCCGGTATTTCACGAAAGTGGGCTACCAGGACGAGGCCGTGTACGACGTGCACCTCGTCATCCGCGATCTGCGGGGCGGGCTTGTGCGCGAGTACAGGGAGATCGACAACGGCAAGGAGGTGACGGCGACGGTGGCGTGGCCGGCCGACGCGGCGGGGCCGGTCGTGTATGCCCCGAACCTCATGCTGGCGGAGGGGCACGAGCGGTGGCTCTTCGATGCCGGCCTGAAGCTCCTGGCAAAGACGCCGTATCGACAGGGCATGCTGTCGCTCGGGGGCGAGCGGCGGCTCGTCCGCGACGGCGCCATGCTGCTCTACCACGACACGGCCGAGCGGGTCGTCTGCCGGATCGGACCGTTCGCGATCGCGCCGAGCTTCGCGGCCGTGAGCAGCGACGGCGGCCACCTGGCCACGCTCGACGAATATGGACGGCTCCAGATCTTCGCGACGGCAGACGGCCATCGGCTCGCCGACACGACCGTGCTTGAACTGGGAAGCGTGCTCGCCTTCACCCCCGACGGCAGCCAGCTGGTGCTCGGCGGTGCCCGGGGAACCGTGCTCGCCCTCGGCCTCGATGGCAAGCCTGCCTGGCGGTATGAGCTCGCGCAGGCGAACCCCGCGGTGGGCGATGACCTCGCCGAACGGGACCCGTCGTTCCCCGACCTTACGCCCCGGCTCTGGCCCGAGAGCCGCGACGAGCCGGGCCAGCTCGACCAGCTCGTGCGGCTCGGGCCCAACCGGCTGGTCAATGGCGATGCGGAGGAGCAGGCAGGCTGGCAGGCTCCAAAGCTCGAGTTTCGCGGGCCGGGCCAGGAGAGCAGCCGCGGCCTCGTGGTGGGCCCGGCGCCCGTCACGCAGCAGGTGAGCGGCTACCTCGGCACGCACGCCACCTGGGTGCTGGAATTCTTCTATCGCGCCGCCGCGGATCGCGGGCCGGCCGAACTGCTCGCGGGGCTCATGGGGGACGGCCGGTTTCGGGAGTCGACCGCGATGCGGTTCTCGGCCGATGCGGAGTGGCGGTTCGCCCGGGTGGTTTTCAAGAACGGCGAGCAGTGCCGCACGCTGACGGTCGGCTTCTCGGCCGCGGCGGGCGGATGCCTCGTCGATCGGGTGAGCCTGCGGCAGATCCGGTTTCCGAGCATCAACCACCTGCTCAGCGAACCGCTCTACCCGATCACGCCGGTGGTTCTGGAAAACCCGCTCTACGCGGAACGCTACGATCCGGTGGGCAACCTCCGCGAGCAGGCCGTCAACCGCGTGCTCGTCCCGCCATTGCACACAGGCGCGCTCAACCTCGTCGAAAACGCCTGGCTGCAGAACGGCCGGCTCAACGACACCTCCGACCACTGGTACCTCCAGCCCTTCAGCCGCGAGAGCCCCGAGCTGCCGATCTCGCTGTCGCTCCGCGAGCCGCGGTGGATCTCGATGCTGGCGGTGCACTTCAACCAGCGGCGGCCGGGACAGGTGGCGCCCCACTTCGACGTCTACGGCGCCGATCCCGAGACGGGCGACGACCGGCTGCTCGCCAGCGTGCGGCACAACGCGCAGGTCTTCCGGCTCGTGAAGTTTCCGCCGATCAAGACGTCGCTCGTGAAGTTCGTGCTCGTCAACTCGATCGAGCGGCACCGCACCGTGAGCGAGATCGAGATCTACGGTCCCCTGTCGGGCCGGGAGGGGCCGCCCGGGTTCCTCGACCCCGAAGGACAGAACACCTACATGGGCGACTTCACGAGAGTGGACAAGCGGCCGAAGCCCCTCGCCGAAGAGTATCTCCCGCCGCTCGTGCGGCCGGGCACGCACGACGAGGCGTTCGTCTGGCACGCACCGATCACGCAGCCGCTCCTCGCCGAGGGCCGGATGTACCTGGGCCGCACGTTCGGGCAGAACACCGCGCACGCGCTCGCCGAGCCGCTCAAGGATCTCGCCTGGGGCCGCGCGGGCGGCCTGGGCTACACGCCCTACGGCACGCTCTACGCGGGCCTGATCCTCCGGGCAGGCAACGACGGCAAGCTCTCCTGCTTGAGTCCTGACACGGGCACGGAACTGTGGGCGGCGCCCCTCGGCACACGGCTCTTTGGCTGCCCGGTCTGCATCGGGGAAGATGTCTACGTGGCTAATGATCAGGGCAAGCTCTTCCAGCTCGACCTGGCCAGCGGCCAGGTGATGAAGGAGGCTCCGATCGGCGGGGTGGTGCTCGGCTCGCTGGCGACCGACGGCCGCACGCTCGTGTTCATCACCGACGACGGCCGGCTGAACGCCGTCGACGCGGCGACGTTCAAGACGCTCTGGCAGCTGCCGATCGCCGTGGCGACCGACTCGACCCCCGCGATCGATCAGGGCACGATTTACCTCGCCGACCAGCAGGGGCTCGCCCAGGCGGTCGATCTCGCCACCGGCCGGTCGCGGTGGGCCATGCCGCTCGATGACGAATTCGCCCGCTGCCCCGTCGTCGGGCCGAACATGGTGGTGTTTGGCTGCCGCGGCGGAACGCTCGCGGCCCTCGACCGGGCCACGGGCAAGATCCTCTGGAAGCAGCGGGTCGCGAGCCGGTTTGAATACGAGCCGCTGCTCACGGAGAGCGGCCTGCTCTTCTTCAGCGGCGGCACGCCTCTGCTCGCCCGGCTCGATACCGGTGAATCGAGCCCATGGCCGCCACTGGCCGCTGTCAACGGCAAGCCCGCGGCGCCGTTCGTGCTGCCCAACGACCCCGTGGTGCCGCTGAGCTACTACCGCGGTAGGCTCGTGTTGATCGAGCGGCCGGGCGACAAGGGGCACCAGGCGTTCCAGATCAATGCCTCCTGGCACCTGTTCGGAGGCTCCT
>JBJTSM010000177.1:0-2774 GCA_046076685.1 Planctomycetia bacterium
GCACCTACATCAAGGACGTGCGCGAGCCGCAGGTGGCCACGCTCGCGCTGCGCGAGGATCTCGCGCCGTCGAAGCCGCTGATCTACGACGTCTTCGCCGGGAAGCAGCTCGTGCCGGTGGAACAGGACGGCCGGTGGACGGTCGCGGTCGATCTGACGGCGCTCTCTGGCCGGGTCTTGCTGATCGTAGACAAGCCGCTCGAGGCGCCGAGGCTCGAGGTGGCCCAGGCCGCCGGTTCGGCCCGGGCGACCTTCGTGGCCACCAGCGCGGTGCCGCTGCCGATCCGCTTGCGCGTGGGCGGGCAAGAGATCTATCGCGCCGCCACGCCGAACGGCAGCTGCGACACGCTCGTGCTCGGGCCCGCGGCCGGGGCGGAGCCCGTGGAACTCACCGAACTGATCACCGGCGCGACGCAGCGGGGCACGATGACGCTCACGGCGGCGGCCGCCGCCACGCTCCGCGCGATGCCGCCGGCCCAGCTCTGGGACGCGCCGCAGATCCGCAAGGTGCTGGCCGCCACAAACCTCGCGGTCTATGTCGATGCCCGCCAGGCCGCTGACCGCGAGGCCGCCGCGCAATTGTCCAAGCAGCTCGGCGCCGAGCTGGTGTTCAATCCGGAGATTCTCGACTACCCGGTCTGCTGGGATTCGCCGGCCGATGAAGAAGCCGCCAAGGAAAAGATCCGGCAACAGGGGCTGCTGGCGTGGCGCCGGGCGGTGGATCCGCGGAGTCCGGGGGTGGCCAATGCTCGCTACGACGGCTGGCCCGGCGCACTGGCGCCGGCCCCGCTCTGGAACCGGCCGGTCATCCTCTTTGGCACCAGCCGCACGAACCGGCTCATCCAGGAGCTCGACAAGGCCGCGCAGCTGCCGCGGCCGGCGCTGCCCGAGTATCTTGCGGAGGGCGGTGCCGTGGTGCAGCCCGTTGCCGCGCCATTCTGGGGCGACCAGCATGCGGTCGTGCTGCTCTGCGGCGATGAGGCGGGGCGGCGGGCAGGCTTCGAGCAGCTCGTCGCCCTGGCCAAAGACGAGCCCGTGGCCACCGGCGCGGCCTTCTCCTCCGCCGACGAAGGGTCGGCCGAGCGCCGGCAACTGCTCGGCTTCGAACCGCCGACGTATCCCGCGACGACGCAGCCGCTGCCGCTGAAGGCGGTCAAGCCGGCCGCGACTCCGCTGCCGGTGATCCTTCCCGTCGCGGCGCTCGTGGCTGTGGACGGGGGCGTGCTCGCCGCCGTGCACAGCCCGGGCCGGAATCTCGCGCGGCTCGACACCAAAGAGCCGGGCGCCTTTGGCGAACGCTGGCGGACGACGACCGGGCTCTTCTATCAGACCGCGACGCTGCGGGCTCATCCATCGGGCGAAGCGGTGGTGTCGGACGGCACGTTTGCATGGCGGCATGCGGCCGACGGCACGCCGCGCTGGAAGATGCTGGCGGCGCCGCTGACCGCACCCGATGCCGCGGGACGGGTCTGGGTGCGGGCGAGCGTCGGCTATGTCGGCGATCGCTTCGTGCCGGGGAATCTCGAGCAGATCGACGCCGACGGTGCGGTCGTCGCGTCGCACCCGGCCCCCGACAAGCTCGTCGCGCTGGCCCCGGACGGCAGCCATTGCCTCGTGGAGCATCCCGGGCCGGCCGGCCGCGTGCTCGCCGACACGGTGCTCGCGGCCGTCGATCTCGAGGGAGGCCGTGAACGGTGGCGGGTGCCAAACCTGCAGGTGGATCGCGTCGCCTACAGCGCCGATGGCAAAACCATCGCCTGCCTCGAAAAAGAGAATCTGTCCGGCCGGGATGATTTAGGAAGCCCTCCGGCCTCCCGCCTGACGGTGCTCGATGCGGCGACCGGGAAGGTGCTCCTGCGGCATCCGCTCGGCGTGGAAATCGACCATCCGCTCGTGACCGCCGACGGGTCGCGCGTGATCGTCGCCGGCCGCGGCTTCGGCGACACCTTCTTTATCGCCGACGTGGCGAGCGGGGCGTTGCGTCGCGTGTCGCTGCCGGAGCCCGGGCATTGGGCGCGGGTGCTATCGGCCGACGAGCGGGAACTCTGGGTGGCCGGTCGATCGCTCTATCGGATCAGCCTGGAGACGCTCGCGGTCGCGACGGTGGCCCAGGGGAATTTCACGGCGCTGGCCGCCCGGCCCGGCGGTGGCGTGTTTGCCGGCTCCGACAGAAACGGTGGCGTGGCCGCCTTCGGCCCCGACGGCAAGCGGCTGCAGGCCATCGCGCTCGGGGCGGGGCTCGCGACTGGCGAACTGACCGCGGCGAGGCATGTGTGGCGCGACGCGAAGCTCGTCGGCAGCCGGTGGCTCAGGCCCAATGAGATCGGCGAAGAGATCCGGCTGGGCTTGGAGTATCCGGTGTATGGCAGCAGCGACATCATCTCGCTCCGTCACGACGGCGTGTCTGCGGTGAGCGTGACCGTGCGGGTTCCCGAGGCCGGCCGCTATCGGATCGAGGTGGATGTCGCGCTGCCCAAGGACCAGGGCGACGCCATCAAGCCGTTGCGGGTGTCCATCGGCGACAAGCCGTTGGGTGAAACCGCCCCGCTCGACGGCGATGCCTGGAAGCAGTCGCTGGAAACCGACCTCGAAGCGGGCGTGCAGACGCTCTCGATCCGGCCGGTTCCCGGTTTTCAAGGCGGCTGGAAGCAGGATGCGTTGCTGAGCACCATGCGGATCGAACGCAAATAACGCCGTCGGAGCGAGGGGGCCGCACCCCGCCCACCAAAAGCCCCTCGCGGCAGCGAGCGGGATGACGCTGGCCAACACCATACA
>JBJTSM010000178.1:0-3786 GCA_046076685.1 Planctomycetia bacterium
GCCACGTGGTCGATGGCGTCGAAGAGCGTCTCACCGTCGTTGGCGAACGCCAGCGGGTTGCGTTCCGCGAGCCGCGCGGGCGGTTCGAAGAGCGATTCGACGCCGGTCCACGCGCCGTCGACATGGAACTGCGGCCAGGCCAGGAGGATCCGCGCCGGAATGAACGGGGCGGCCAGCCCGAACCGCGGATTCCAGAATCGGCCCGCCACCCACAGTCCGCGCACCCGCGTGCCGATGCCGGCCGCCCGCGCCAGCGATTCGAGGCACGCGAACCGTTGGCTGCACGACCCCCGCCCCTTGGCCAGCGTGACCGACGTCGGCTGCAGCTCGTCCACGGTATAGACCGGCCGCACGTGGTCGCGGAGGAGCCGATAGGCTGCCTGTAGCCACCCGCGCGTCGCCCCGCTCGGGCCGGGCACCCGGCGGACGACGGCCTGCACGCGGTCGCTTGCGTGGTCGAGGATCCGCGTCGGCCGCAGGTTGCCCGACGTGACGGCCGCGGCTGTGTCGTCGCCCCGATGCATGCGTGGTTCCAGCGGCTTCCGGAAGGGAGGTTCCAAGAGATGAAAAATCGCGCCGCCGGCGGTGCCGCGGAGCGATTGCCGTAGACTACCGAATCAAGCCGGCGGGTGCCGGCGGCCGTGCCGTTCAGGGATTGTTCGATGCCCGTCCGCATTCTCCATACCGCCGACAACCACATCGGCCTGCCGTTCAAGCAGTACCCGCTCGACGTGGGCACGCGGCTCGCCGACGAACGGTTCGAGGCGCTCGGCCGGCTCGTGGACATCGCCAACACGCGCCGGGCCGATTTCCTGGTGGTCGCCGGCGACCTCTTCGACTCCCCGCGGGTGAAGGGGGCCGACGTCGACCGGACGGCGGCCCTGCTGCGGGGTTTCGCGGGAGCGGCGGTGATCGTCGTGCCCGGCAACCACGACCACCACGCCGGCCCCGAGGCCGAGCCCTGGAAACGGTTCCGCCGCGAGACCGCGGCCGCGGCGAACATCGACCTGCTCGCGTCGCCCGAGGTGAAGACCTACGACCTCGACGGGCAGCCGGTGCATTTTTTCCCCTGCCCGTGTCCGTCGAAAACCGGCCGCGAGTCGACCATCGGCTGGGTGGCCGAGTCGGCGCGGGAGCGCCACGGCCTGAAGATCGGCATCGCCCACGGCAACGTGCCCGGCCTGGGTCTCGATGCCGCCGACCAGTATTTCAGCATGGACCGTACGGCCCTCGAAGCGGCCGGCGTGGCAACTTGGCTTCTCGGCCACATCCACGTGCCCTTTCCGACCGCGGAGGTGGGCGGGCAGTCGACCCTCTTCATGGCCGGCACCCACACGCCCGATTCGCTCCGCTGCCGCCATGCCGGGTCGGCCTGGTGGATCGAGTGCGAGGGGAGCCAGGTCGCGCGGTACGAGCGGCTCTCCCCGGGACGGCTGCGGTTCGTCCGGTTCGAGCGGGAACTGCTCGCCAACGACGATGTCGCTGCGCTGGTGCGCGACTGTACGGCGCTCGACGCGGCGGCGACGGTGCTCGACCTGCAGCTCTCGGGCCGGCTCTCGACCACCGAACGGGCGGCACTCGAGGCCGCGATCGCGAAACTGCGGCCGGATTTTCTTTTCGTGGGCGTCGAGAGCGCCATCCACGACCGGCTCGACGCCAGGCAGATCGCCGACCGCTACCGCAGCGGCGGCCTCGCCGAACAACTGCTCACGGCCCTGCTCGCCGACGCCGATCATCCCGACGCGGCCACCCTCGCCCACGAACTCATCGAACAGGCTGCGCAGGCATGAGGCTCACGCACATCCGGCTCCATCCGTTCGGCCACTTCACCGACGAGGCATGGGATCTCGCCAAGCCCCTCGTCGTGATCCACGGCCCCAACGAACGGGGCAAGACCACGCTTCGCCAGGCGGTCTTCCACGCGCTCTTCACGCCCACCAAGCTCACGAAGACCAGGCTCGAGGACACGGTGGGCCCCTGGCTCCCGCTGCCCGCGGGAGATTTCGCCCAGGTCACGCTCGCGTTCGAGCACGACGGTGTCGCATGGACGCTCGACAAACGCTGGGGTGCCGCCCCGTCCAGCCGGCTTGGCGACGGCACGACGGCGATCGGCGATCCGTCCACCGTGCAGGCGCGGCTCGGTGCGATGCTCGGCCACGGCGAGGCGACGTTTCGACACGTGCTCTTCACGGGGCAGGCCGAACTCGAACAGACGCTCGTGGCCATCAAAAAACATGCCGCCGACCTACGGGACATCCGCGACCTGCTGAAGGCCGCGGCCGGCGCGGCCGGCGACGTGGACGAGCAGAAGCTGCGGCGGCTCCTCGAGGAGCGGATCGCGGCCGCCTTCAGCCGCTGGGACGACACGAACGGCAGGCCCGAACGGCAAAACGGCCAGGAGAAGGTCGGCGACCAGCGCTGGAAGAAGGACGTCGGGGAGATCCTCCAGGCGTGGTATGCCTGGCAGGATCGCGTCGACGCGCACGCCCGGCTTCTCGCCGGCGAACGTGAGATCGACCGCGTCACCCGCGAAGCGGCCCAGATCGAGCAGCAGGTTCGCGACCTCGACACGTTCGTGGCGAAGCATGCGGGCCTGCGGTCCGGCCTGGCCGAACGGGGCGAACTCGAGGAGCGCACAAAGCGGCTGGGCCAGCAGGTGGCCGACCTTCAGGCCGCCTTCACCGGCTGGCCCACGGCGCAGGCCGGCCTCGACGCGTGGAACAACGTCAAACCAGATCTCGACCGCCAGCTCCAGGCCCTCTCGGAGGAACTGGCCACCGCCCGGGCGCGGCAGGCCGGCTCGGCCACGAGCGCCGCCTTCGACCGGATCGAACAGGCGCGCCAGGCGCTGGCCGCCGCCGAAGCGGAGCTGGCGCTCCATCCGCATCCGGGCGAGGCGACACTCGGCGAGATCCGCGCGCTTGAGCGGTCGATCACGGAGGCCACCAACAAGCTCGCCGCCCGCACGCTGTCGTGGCGGATCGAGGCCGAGTCGGCCCGGCCGGCCACGGTCGCGGGAGGCGAGGAGGCACCCGAGCCCGTCACGCTGGGGCCCGCCGGCACGCGGGGCACCGCGCAGGGCCGGGTGCGGATCACCGTGGACGGCATCACGCTCGCGGTCGAGAGCGGCGCGGACGACGTGGAGGCGGTCTTCGCTTCGCGTGCAGCCGACCGGGAGCGGCTGGCGAAGCAGCTCCAGGCGTGCGGGGCCGCCTCCGCCGCCGAGGCGCAGCTGCTCGCCGAAAAACACCGCGACCGGAAGGCGACCGCGGCGAATGCCAGGAAGGTGTACGAAGGGCTGCTGCAGGACAAGACGTTCGAGCAGTGGCAGGCCGAGGTGAAGGCCGTCGCGGCGTTGGCCGCGACGCGCGAGATCGCGACGGTCGACAAGGAGATCGCCGCCAAACAAAAACTCCTGAGCGACGGCGAGGCCGCCGCCGCCACGCAGCGCACGGCGCTCGACCGCTGGAAGGAGCGCTACGCCGACCATGCCGCGGTGGGAGCCCGGCTGCTGGCCGACCAGCATGCCCTCAAGCAGGCGATGGAGCGGTTGCAATCGGTTCCGGGTCTGCCCGACGGATTCGATTCGACGGCCGCGTTCATCGCGGCGATCGAAGCGGCCCAGGCCGATCGGAACACCGGCCGCGACGCCCTGCGGGCAAAACATGGCGAACTGACGCTCCTCGCCGCCACGCTCGGCGAACGCCGAAGCGAAGACGTGGCGGAGGAGGCCGAGGCGGCGCGGCGGGGGTTCGAACGGGCCCGGAGCCAGGGCCGGGCCTATGA